>CAYHRZ010000053.1:0-16534 GCA_964359125.1 uncultured Klebsiella sp.
GTTCTTCCAGCCGCGGCTGGTGTGGTGCGCGCTTCACACCCTCTCCACGCTGCCGCCGGAGGAATTGCGGTGTGGGCTCGGCGAGGTGCTCAAGCACGCTCTGATCGATGGGCGGGAGGCGGTGGCGAGACTCGACGCCATGGGGGAGGCGGTGAAGCGGAGCGAGCCGGCGGCCCTGGCCGAGGTGATCGCGAGCAGCGTGCGTGTGAAAGCCGCTATCGTGGAGGAAGATCCGCTGGAGCAGGGCCGACGCGCCGTGCTGAACCTCGGGCACACGCTCGGCCACGCGGTGGAGTCGGTCTGCGGCTACGGGTCGGTTCGCCACGGCGAGGCCGTCGCCATCGGCATTGTCGCGATGGCGAGGCTCGGCGAGCAGCGGGGCTGGACGCAGGCCGCCGAGGTGCGGGCCGTCGCTGCACTGGTCGAGCGGCTCGGGCTCCTGGCGCGCCCGCCGGCCGGGGTGTCCGCCGAAGCATTGGTGGTGGCCATGGGATTCGACAAGAAGCGTGCCCGTGGTATGGTCAAGCTCGTGTTGTTCGCCGAGCCAGGTCAAGTGCGGGTCGTCTCGGTGCCCGAGTCCGAGTTGCGGTCGCTCGCAGAAGCGGGGCTCGCGTCGTGATGCTGATCTTGCTGGGGTGCGCCCCCAACGAGGCGGAACCCGGGTCGAGGGTGTACCTGCCCGACGACCTCTACGTGCCTTGGTCCGAGGCTTTCGTGGAGGCCGACGACATCGGCGAGGTGTTCCCCATCGACCTCCTCGTGTTGTCCCCCGACGGAAACCCGGCGGCCGGGGTGCGCGTCGTTGTCACCGCAGGTTGGGACGGTGCCTCGCTGCACGCGGCTGATGCCGACGCCGCCGCTACGCGCGCCGTGTGGGACGTGGGCAGCGGACGCGCCCGAGACTTGCGGGCGAGTGCGCCAGGCCGCCGCGCCAACTGCACGTACCTCGAACTGGTCACCGGTTCGGACGGCCGGGCGATGGTCGATGCCTTTGTTGACGTTGCACCTGATTCCGGGGCCAGCGTGTCGTTCTACGCTGCTGCCGGGGATCACGTGGGGAGCGTGGAGTTCGGCTTCATCGTCGACGGGGTCGACAACGAGGCTGTGGTACACTGAGCACCGCGAGGTCGACGATGTTCTTGCTGTCGCTGATGTTTGCCTGCACCACGGGGCCCTTCGAGGCGCCGCCGGACGCGAGCCTGCAACTATGGACGTCGTCCTACACGTTCACGTGGAACCCGGACTTCTACTTCGAAGACGGGCTCGGGTACGTGTACGGCGAACAGGTGCTGGTCGTCGGCGAGGATCGCTACGGCCGGCAAACCGGGTTGCCCAACATCGAAGTGGCGATCCAGTCGCACTGGCAGGGGGTCTACCTCCTCCCCGAGGGCGCGGTGAAGACCGTCTCGGACTTCGAGGAACTGTGTGCGGATCCCGGGAGCATTAGCGACGAGGAGACCGCGCAACTCTGCGAGGAGTTCTACGCGGGCGAAGACAACTCGCAGTTCTACGAAGTCAGCGGCGAGTACTTGCTGGCCGACGGCGAAGACGCGAGCTTCCGCCCGAACTTCATGACCGGCGTGACCGACAACCGTGGGGTCGTTCCCTTCTACTTGTTCTTCGACTCCTTCCCCGGCGCCGACTCCGACTTCTCCATCGGCTTCAACATCGGGGTCGACTCGGATCTCATCGTCGTGTCCTGCGTCGACGCCGAAGGGGCCTGACCGGCCGTCGTGGACGTCTCCGAACAGGAAATCTCCCGGCTCCGGGGACGGCTCCGGGAGGATCCTCGATCGCTGGCCTTCGTGCCGCTTGCGGAGGCCCTGCGCCGGCGGGGCCGGTCCGCCGAGGCGCTCGCCATCGTGCGCGCGGGCCTGCGGCACCGCCCCGATCACGTGGCCGCTCGCGTCGTGCTGGCGCGGCTGCACCTCGACGCGGGCGCGCGGACGCTGGCCCTCGGCGTGCTCGAGGAGGTGGTGAAGGCCGACCAGGAGAACGTCGCGGCGGGCGCGTTGCTCGGTGAGCTGTGGATCGCCGAGGGGCGGCTCCGGGAGGCGCGCGAACTCCTCCAGCGACTGGCCGAGGGCAACCCCGCCGACGAGTCGCTGCGACCGCTGCTCGCGCTGGCCAACCCGGCGCCCCGGCCGCTCCACGGTGACCCCGGCGACCCCTTCGACACGGAGTGGTGGGCCGAGTCCCGGGTGCGCGCGGGAGACTATCCCCGGGCGTCGCGGGCTTGGCGAAGGATAGCGGCCGCTAACCCGCAGGATCCCCGTGGTAAGGACCGGGCAGCGGAGGTCGAGCGCGCGATGACTGGCCTGGGCGACGTGTCGGGGGAGCGCGAGCGTTCGCCTGCCGACAGCGTGCCGCTCCCGGGCGTCACCGACGTGCTCACCGCGCTGGGGCTCGACGCCGCGGGTCCCGCTCCCGGGGCGCTCCGCGCCTTGTGGGGCACGTGATGGTGTTCGGCGTACTCCACGGGCCCAACCTGGACCTGCTCGGCGTTCGCGAACCGGACACCTATGGCCGCCAAACGCTCGTCGACATCGATGCCGCCCTCGGTAGGCTCGCGACGGAGTTGGGCGTGGCGGTGGAGTGCGCGCAGTCGAACCACGAGGGCGTACTGATCGACGCGATCCACGCGGGCCGCGGACGCTGGGCCGGCATCGTCATCAACCCCGGTGGGTACACGCACAGTTCGGTCGCGATCCGCGACGCGCTGGTCGGCGTTGCGCTGCCGTTTGTGGAGGTGCACCTGAGCAACGTGCATGCCCGCGAACCCTTCCGGCGGCAGAGCTTCTTCTCGGACGTGGCCGCGGGCGTGGTGTGCGGGTTTGGCAGCGCGTCGTACGAGCTCGGGCTGCGGGCCATCGTCGGGGTCGTTGTCGCCGGGAGGTCCGCAAGGGCGTAGGCGCGCCGCGCTGGGGACGATAAGCCCGCGCGGCACGGAGTCGTGGATGGACCAGAAAGCAGCAAGGGCGCTCGTCCGCGAGATGCGGCGGGCAGGCGTCGGCGAGTTCACGTGGCGCGACGGGGATTTCAAGCTTCACGTGCGCTTCGCGGGTGAGGGTGGTGGTGCGGTGGCCGTGTCGGCACCCGTCACTCTCGCTGCCGTCGCCCCGGCGGCGGTACCCGGCCCTGCGGCCCGTCCGCCGGCGGCCGAGGGGCGGGTGATTCGGTCGCCCATCGTGGGCACCTACTACCGGTCCTCGTCGCCCGACGCCCCGCCCTACGTCAATGTCGGCGACCGCGTCCGGAAGGGCCAGGTCGTGTGCATCGTCGAGGCGATGAAGCTGATGAACCAGGTCGAGAGCGACGTCGATGGGATCGTCACCGAGATGCTGGTGGAGAACGCGCAACCCGTGCAGTTCGGGCAGGAACTCTTCCGCCTGTCCCCCGGTTAGAATCGCGTGTTTCGCAAGGTCCTCATCGCGAACCGAGGCGAGATCGCGCTGCGTGTGGTTCGCGCTTGCCGGGAGTTGGGGATCCGCACGGTGGCGGTGTACTCCGAGTGCGATCGCCACGCGGTCCACGTGCGGTTCGCGGATGAGAGCGTCTGCATCGGACCCGCGCAAGCGAGGAAGAGCTACCTGAATATTCCGGCGGTGATCAGCGCCGCCGACATCACGCGCGCCGACGCAGTTCACCCCGGCTACGGGTTCCTGGCGGAGAACGCAACGTTCGCCGAGGCCGTGAACGCCCACGGCATGACGTTCATCGGCCCGTCGCCCGAACACCTGCGGCAGTTCGGCGACAAGCTCTCGGCCAAGGCCGCCGCGCGGGCGGCGGGGTTGCCGCTCCTGCCGGGCAGCCACGGGGCGGTCGACAACCTCGATGAGTGCATTCAGGTATCGCGACTCGTTGGCTACCCGTTGATGCTCAAGGCCGCTGCCGGCGGCGGTGGCAAGGGCATGCGGGTCGTGGAAGACGAGGAGCAACTGCGCAAGGTGTTCGACATCACCAGCGCCGAAGCGCTCGCGGCGTTTGGCTCGGGGGCAGTTTTCGTGGAGCGGTTCCTGAGCACGCCGCGCCACATCGAGGTGCAGTTCGCGGGCGACCGCTTCGGCGCCGCCGTCCACATCGGGGAGCGCGACTGCTCGATGCAGCGACGGCACCAGAAGATCATCGAGGAGGCCCCGGCGCCGAATCTCGACGACGACTTGCGCGACCGGATCCGCGCGGCCGCCGCCCGGCTGGTGGCGAGCACGGGCTACGTCACGGTGGGCACTTGCGAGTTCCTCGTGCAGGACGACGAGTTCTTCTTCCTCGAGGTCAACCCGCGCATCCAGGTGGAGCACCCCGTCACCGAGATGGTCACGGGCGTGGACCTCGTGCAGTTGCAGATTCGCCTGGCCGCGGGGGAGCCCATGCCCTTCGCGCAGTCGGAGGTGCGGGTACGGGGGCATTCCATCGAGGTCCGCGTGAACGCGGAGGACCCGTGGAAGTTCACGCCGTCCCCGGGACGGGTGTCCGGCTACCACGCTCCCGGCGGGCCGGGCGTGCGCGTCGACAGTGCGATCCACGAGGGCGCCATGGTCCAACCCTACTACGACTCCCTCGTGGCGAAGCTCGTGGTGTTTGCGCCAGATCGCGACGCGGCGATCCGAAAGCTGCTCGGGGCGATGGACGAGTGTGTGGTAGAAGGAATCCGGACATCGCTCCCCCTGCAGAAGCTGCTCTTGGCCGACCCGGCATTCACCGCGGTGTCCTTCCACACGCGTTTCATCGACGACTGGCTTCGCAGCCGACCGGGGTGAGTTCACCGTGAGCAACGAACGGCAACGACTTGAACAAGAGGCCCTGCAGCAGCTCAACCGCGGCAGCACGGACGGCGCCCTTCGCGCCTACCTAGCGATCCTACGGCTCGATCCCCGGGATCGGCGCGTCCGGCAGAAGGTGGGGGAAATCTACGCGCGCCAGGGCAAGGCCGCCGAGGCCGAGAAGCACCTCCGGGAGGTGGCCGACGGCCTCTTGAAGGAGGGCAGCCACCGCGCCGCCGTCGGCGTGCTCAAGCAGCTCGTCGTGTTGAAAGTGGAAGATCCACAGGTGTTTCTGGACCTGGGCGAGTGCTACCTCGCCGGTGGCTACCAGTCCGACGCGCGTGCCGCGATCGAGTCGGCGGTGGCCGCCTGGCAGAATTTGGGCAAGTCATTGCTCGCCGCGAACGCCGCCCGGCGACTGGCCGAGGCCTACCCGGGCGAGGTGCCCCTGCGGCTGCGGGTGGCCGAGCTCTTGCAGTCCGGCGGCGACACTGGCGGGGCGCTGGCCGCGTTCCAGGAGGTCATCGACGAGTACCGCCGTCGCGGCCGCCTAGACGAGGTGGGGCGCATCGCGGAGATGGCGCTCGCGGTGAAGCCCGACGACCTAGGCCTCCTCCTCGATGCGGCGCAGGCGCGCGTGAGTACCGGCGACTTCAAGCGGGCACTCCAGGCGCTGCAAGCTGCATTCGCAGCCGCGCCGAAGGAGCCTCGGACCCTCGATCTCCTCGCTCGGGCGTTCGAGGGTGCCGGCCAGCCGGACCGGGCGCTGAAGGTGCTCATCGAGTTGTCCCGCGTGTCCGCGGAGCGGGGCGACGTGAAGGGGGAGGTCGATGCCCTCACCCGCGCGTCGCAACTCGGCCCCGACGACGAAGACATCCGGGGCCGGCTCGACGCGGCCCAGGCCAAGTTGGGACGGTTCGAGCAGCGGCTCACGGGCCTCCCGTTCGCACAACCGGCCGACGAGGGCACACTCCGCGTCGTTGTGCGCGCCGAAGTATTCGGCCGCTATGGGCTGCTGGGTCGCGCCGAGACCGACCTCCGGGAGGCCATCACCTCACAGCCTGATTCCCTCGCCCTCATCGCCGCCCTCGCCGAGGTGCTGGTCTTGGCGGGCCGTGGATCGGAGGCGCTGCCGTGGATGGAGCGGCTGGTGCCGAGGGCGGGCATGGACGGCGAGATGGTGATCGAACGCATGGCGCTGATCCAGGGGATGCCGGCGGCTCAGTCGGTCGACGATGAACTGGTCGACGACGACGGCGAAGAGGGGGGAGACCCCGGGTCGGTCGAGCCGGTTGGAGAGTTGTCGGCGGAGGACGAAGGCGATCGTGCCGCGAAGCGCGGCGACATGGCCGGCGCGCTGATGGCGTGGCGGCGGGCCCTGGCCGAGGATCCCCTCAACGAGACCGTCCTGGCCAAGATCGCCGAGTTGCGCAACGCCGCTCGGGCGCCCGCGCCCGAGCCGGCCCGGCCGGCGGAGGGCACCTTCGCCGAGGTCGAGCCGGAGCCGTTCGACGACGAGTCGCCTGCCGACGCCGTCGAGGAGGCGCGCGCCCTCGCGGCGGTGGGGCAGGGGGAGGCCGCCCTCGCGCTGGTGCGCGAACTGCCGGGGCTCGCGGCCCGGGTCATCGAGGCCCAGGCTCGACGCAGTCTCAACGACATCCCTGGTGCGCTGGACGTGCTGCGCGAGGCCACCAACGCCGCCGTGGAAGACGACCCCGCGTACCCAGAGGCCCTCTTCGACCTCGCCGGCCTCTACATGGCCAGCCAGAAGTACCGGTCCGCGTCTCGCTTGTTGGAGGAGCTCACCGAGATCGCCCCCGACTTCCGCCCGGCGCAGGTAGAAGCCCGCGTGCGGGGCCTGCAGTTGTTGAACCGGTAGGGTTCAGGCTCCGGGGCGGATTCCGTAGAACGTGTCGAGGCAGGTGACGGTGACGTTGGCCCAGGCGTGGAAGAGGGCTCCGGCCAGCGGGGTGCCGGTGCGCTCCCTCATCCACGCAAAGACGAGCCCTGGGAAGAACGTGGCGAAGTGCCACCAGCGCACCGTGACCAGCGAGTGGCCGATCGCGAAGAACGCGCACGCGAGCACCAACCCCCAGCCCACGGGGGTGCCGAAAATTATGAACTTGCGAGGAAACACCTCGTTGAGCCGCGTCTGAAAGTAGCCGCGGTAGAAGAGCTCCTCGGGGATGGCCACGAAGAACAGGTGGTAGGGCACCAGGAGCCACGCGTCGCGCGGCATGCGCCACTGGGGTGTGACGGTGTCGACGAGGGCGCCCAGGCCGTTGCCGCCGAACACGTCGAGCTCGCCGGTGAGCAGCCGGCCGAGGGCTCGGGCGGCGTCGTCCGCACCTCGCAGCGGTCCCGCGGCGTCGAGGAACGCGGCGAGGGTGTTCTGGTACAGGTGGTAGCCGACGAGCCAAGGAACCAAGATGATCGCGATCACCTTTAGGCACAGCGTTGCCGCGTTGCCCCACCCGGCGCGGTCCGTGAACGCCGGGATGGCCAGGCGGTAGGCGTAGCTGTCGACCTTCCGCACGTGGCATAGCCACACGGGGGCGTAGACGAACAGGAAAGGGACGGCCGCGAGCACCACTTCGGGGGCGCCAATCGCGCCGAGGGTCACGACGCCCCGGATCGCGAGCAGGGTGACCAACCAGAGCACGGTGAGCTCGACGAGCACGCGGCGGCGTGCCCCCGGTGCTACCGACTCGGTCCGGTCACCAGCGCTGAGCTGTTGGAGGGGAGGGCCACGCTGCCCCGGCGGTACCCCCTCGGGTCGATCGTCGTCCACCGGAATCCCTCCGCGCTGCAGGCGGCCAGGACCGCCTCCATTTTTTGACTGCTCGCGACCATCGCGAGATCATCCGGACCGAGCTCTACCCGCGCCGTCTCGGCGCCGTCCACGTCGGCTACGCGCACGCGCACGACGCGGAGCCCCATGGCCCGGAGTGCACCTTCGGCGCGCTCGACCCGTCCGAGCCGCCCTACCGAGACCGGAGTGCCCACCGCGAAGCGACTCGCGAGACACGGCGCGGCTGGCTTGTCGTGGTTGGGAAGGCCGAGCGCTTCGGCGGCGAGACGCACCATGGCCTTCGTAAACCCAGCTTCGACCAAGGGGTGACGCACACCAGCGGCCCTCGCTGCCGCGAGTCCCGGCCGGTGCTCGGCGAGGTCGTCGACGATGGTGCCATCGGCCACCCACCGCAGGTCACGGCGCGCTCGCTCGGCCTCTGCCAGCTGGTAGAGCTCCGACTTGCAGTGGAAACAGCGGTCGCCCCGGTTCGCCGTGTACGCCGGGATCGCCAGCTCGCCCGAAGCCGCGACCACTTGCTCGGCACCGATCCCGGCGGCCACCCGTGCGGCGCTGGCAGCCTCGTTGGCGGGTAGGCTCGCCGATGACGCGGTGAAGGCGACCGCTGCCGACCCGAGTTGCTCCCGCGCGACCGCGAGCAGCACGCTGGAGTCGACCCCGCCGGAGTACGCCACCACCACGGACTCCATCCCCCGGAGGATCGTTCGCAGGCCTTGCAGCTCGTCGGTCACCGGCCGGGGCTAACCGAACAGCGCGCGTCGAGTGTCGATGCCCAGCGAGGCGGCGTCGACCGCGCCCACGATTCGGCGCTCCGTCGCGGGGTCGGCGAGGTCGAGTAGCTGCCCCTGCTGGACGTCGCGTCCCCGGGCGTCACGGACCAGCCGCACCAGTGGCTTGCCCGCCAGGGCGGGGTCCGAGGGGGTGTGCAGCACGACGCCCACTTCGCCGTTGTCGAGCGTGACCGCGGTACCCAGGGGGTACCGGCCCACGGTGGCCGCGAAGATCCGGACCAGCTCCTGGTCGAACCGGCCCTTCGTGTCCCCCGCGAGCCGCGACAACGCCTCGTCCGCCAGCAGGCCGGGCCGCCCTGGGCCGGTCGTGGTGAGGCCGTCGAAGGCGATGGCGACGGCGGCGACACGTGCGAAGAGGTGGAGGGGGGCGTCGACCACGACGTAGGGAGGCCCGGTCCGGTCCGGCCGCGCGTGTAGGTCGAACACCGTGAGCATACGACGAGCGCGGGAGATGCTCAGGCGGCTGGACTGCAAGAGCTCCAGCGCCAGGTTGACGATGTCGTCGGCGGTGGGTTCGTCGGGGAGGGTCGCGGCCACGACGGTGCAAAGTCCCAGTTCGACCAGGATGTGGCGAGGCATCGAGAGGCGGCGCCCGAGCGCCATCGCGAAGATGGCGCTGTGCACCGGGTGCCGGGTCTCGTAGTCGAGATCCTCCTTCAGCATGGTGAGTGAAAGGTGGTACGACGGTTCGTCTTCGGCTAGCTCCGCGAGGTTCTGTAGGGACCGGTACAGCGCGGGCGGCACCCGGATCAACGTGCCGTCGTCCCGGGCGGTCTGCACCGCCAAGACGGCGCGGATGTAGGACTGGAGGGCCTGGCTAGCGGCCATCCGGACCGCTTCGCCGGGCCCGGTGGACAGCCCCGCCACCAGGGCGCGCGGACCGAGCAGGGTGAGCGCTGCGGCGCCGTTGTTGTCGAGCCACTTCTGCGCGTCGGGGCGGGATGTACCCTTGGGGAGCACGGACAGCGCGCGGAAGAAGGCCGTGAGCTGGGCGCCGCTGATTGGCCCGCCGAGCCGGAACCCTCCCGCGTTCACATCGTTCAGCATCTGCGAGAACGGGACGAGCTGGATGCGGACGTCGCGCCGCATGCGGACGGGAATCCCGTTGATCACCAGCACGCCCTGGTCGAGTTCCACTCGGGAATCGGGGTGCTGCTGGGCCAGGGAGGTGAGGTCGCGGGCGCACCAGTCCACCAGTCGGATGACCGCGCGGTTGCCGACGTCGTGTACGCGGATCGCCCGCGTGATGGCACCCAGGTGCCGCGCGAGCAGTCGCGCTTCGTTGCTGCGATCGATGTTCACGCGCGTCCCCAGCGGGTCAGGAGTTCCTGGGCCTCGTCGGCGAGGGCGGGGTGGGTGTGCGTCATCCGCTCGAGGGTGGCGCGGGCGGTGGCGCTCCCCGCGGCCCGGATGCCGTGCAGCGCCCACCGCGGGAGTGCTGCGTGCGTGGGCTCCCGCTTGCCCTGCGCGAACTCGCCGAGGAGCGGCTCCGCCCGCCCGGGGGCCAGCCGCGCGTAGCTGATGCACAGCGCGCGAACCTCTGCATCGCTGCGCGTGGCCAGTTGCGGGTCCACCAACCGGGATTCGAGCTCCACTGCCACTTCGGTGTCGCGATAGGCCACGCAGTAGCGGAGGGCCTCGAGCCGCACCGGCTCTGCCGCGTCGCGGAGGGCCCGGCGAACCGTTTCTCTGACCCGGGGCGTCTGCTGCGCACGGAGCGCCGCCAGCACCGACTCGCGAACCAGGTCCGAGGAGTGATCGGCGTGCGCCAGCGCGCCCTCCACTAGCCGCGGGTCTTCCTGCCGAGCCATCATGCACAGGCCGAGGAGGATGGATCCCAGCCGCTCACTCTGCGCGAAGCGTCGCGACACGTCGATGGCGACTCTGGGCACGGGCGCCGCGCGCAGCAGCACGGCGTCGGCCACGACGCGGATCGCCCAGAGGGGGAGGACCTCCGCGAGTGCGACAGCGTCGTCTTCGCCGGGCAGCAGCGATACCAGCGAGAAGACCGTGCCGGTCAGGTCCTTCGCGTTTCCCTGGTCCAGTACCCGTGCAATCCGGCTGCGGAGCGGCTCCTGCGCCAGGATCGTCCCCGCGTCGCGTAGGACATCACGGTGGGGGAGTGCGGGCGTAAGGTCGGGGTCCAGGAGGACCTGGGTCCGCTGGACCAGTCGCGACGCAGGCCCCACGGCCGTCACGACGCTGGCCAGGTACGTGAACAGCGCCTCGCCCACCATCTGGGCGCGGGTGCCATCGCCGCAGTGCTGTAGGCAGGCGGCGAGCAGACCCGGTACGTCGACGGCGTGAAGGTCGGTGTCGTCACGCAGGGCGAGCACCTCTGCGGCTAGCCCGGCGCTGATGTTCGCCTCCAGCCTCGTGGCGTTCGCGGCGACCCCGGGCGCCCCATCGTCGAACGCCAGCTGGTCCCGCAGGCGCACGAGGACGGCGAACTCGTCCTGGCGCACCCGGGCGAGCTCGTCGTTGTCGCCCGCCGAGGCGTTGAGCTCCTTCACCATCCCGAGCAACTCGCGCACCACCGGGCTGTCACCCTGCTCGTCGTCCTCGCGGTCGCCCAGCCCGTCGACGACTTCGAAGTAAATGTGGGCAAAGTCGGCCTCCCACACCGTGGAGGCCAAGTCGGCCTGCCCTTGGCCGTGCTGGTGCCACGGGGTGAGGAGGATGCGCGCCATCGTGAGCAGTTCGTCGTCGCTCACCCCGACTTCAAGCGAGATTGCGCGGAGGCCCTCGGCAAACAACACGTCGAGCATGTCGCCCCGCCGTTCGCTGCCCTCCAGCACCATCACATCGCCCAAGAACACCGCGTCGGGGGTGATGTCCAGGCTGATCATCGCCACCTCGTCGAGGGCGTCGTGGATCCCCGACAGGAACGCCGCTTGGAATCGGCCAGGCTGCCCCATCTGGTCTACCGCGAGGCCCTGGTACATGCGCGCGGCCTTCGCGTCTTTTTGGAGTGCATTGAAGGCGTCTTTCATGCGGCCCGCTGCAACTCGTTGGGCCCGGGTCGCGTCGGCGGCCGATCGGTCGGTGTGGCGTGACAGCCCCATGCACGCCTCCTATCGCCCGCGGCGCCGCGCGGCCGAGTTGCCGCTGGCCGAATACGCTGGCGGCGATGAGTCACACCCCGCTGGGCGAGATCTGCGTGTCGCTGGGTTTGATGCGGCCCTCTGACGTGGAGCAGGTTCTCGCCCGGTTGGCCTCGGGCTCCGCGCCGCCGGGGATCCGGTTCGGCGACTTGGCCGTCACCATGGGCCTGCTCGACGAGTCGGGTCTGGCCCGGGCGCTGGCGCAGCAGTTCCGCCTGAACCTCGTCCCCGACGATCGGGTGGATCGCCTGCAGATTTCGAAGGAGGTGCTGGAGCTGGTCCCGGCGGCACTGATGCGCACCCGCCTGCTCGTCCCTACCTTTCTCGATCCCGAGAAGCGCGTCTTGTCGCTGCTGACGGCGGACCCCACCGACCTCGCGGCGCTCCGGCAGGTGCAGGCGGCGGCGAACGCCACCCGATTGCGTCTATTCGTGGCTTCAAAGCTTGCGTTACGGTCACTCCTCGATCGCGTCGTCCCGAGCGCAGACGGGCCCGCCGACGCCCGAGCCGCGCTGCGCGTCGCCCCAGAAGTTCGGCGAGACGACGCCGACGAGCCGATCACCATCGTGGTGGAGCCCCACGCGGAACTCGGCAACGCCGTACGACGCATGGACGCGCTGGAGGGTGGCGACGCCGAGGTGCTGAGCGACCCCGACGCGGTGGCCGGCCTGCTGAGCGCGGACCGGGATGTCCGGATTTTTTTCCGGCGAGCGGTGGGGCGCACGCTCGAGCCGTACATCGTGGGGTGGCGCCGGATCTGCCCTGGGCTGCGGGTGTGCGCCGTGGATGGTTTCGGTGTCGACGGGCGCAGCGCCATCGCGGAGGATCGCGCGCGCAGGTTCTTCCTCGGGCTCGTCGAGTTCTTGCTGCTGGCGGGCGAGGGGCGGCAGATGGACGCCCGGGCGCGCGTGCGCCGGACCGCGCGCATCTGTGTGGCCATGTCCGAAGAGCTGGACCTTCGTCCCGAGGATCGTGACGCCGTCCATATTGCGGCACTTTTCGCTGACCTCGACGAGTTGAGCGTGATCTCGGGGGTGCTCGACGCCCAGGACGAGGGCCGGCGTTTCGCCCTGGCGCTCACGGTCTTGCGCCAGTTCGATCCGCCCTGGGACCTCGTCGACTTGTTCACGCGTGTCGAGCGTCGTCTCGGCGGCCAAGAGGGGCCGGGTCGCGACCTGCGCGTCGAGATTCTCTACACGGCGCGGGCCGCCGTGCGCGCGGCCGTGCTCGACGGCGGGGATCCGGTGGTCGCACTCGGCGCGGAGGCGGCGCGCCACGACGGCCGCGTCCTTCGCGCCCTCGCGCAGGTGTTGCGGCGCCAGGGGTTGCGCCACCAGGTGGCCGCGGGTGGGGGTGGTTCCAGTGCCGTGGTCGTGGCCGAGCGTGAGGCCGCTGTGCTCACCGCGCTGGAAGCGCGGCTCGGGGCGGCTGGTTTCGACGTGGTCGTGGCCGCCGACGGCGAGCAGGCGTCGCAGCTGGCCAGGAATCTGATCCCGGCCGCGATCATCGCCAACCAGAGACTGCCCCGAAAAGACGGCATCTCGCTGCTCCTGGAGCTGCGGCGAGACGAGCACACCCGGCACATCCCGGTGATCCTGCTGACCGACAAGGGCAGCCCGCGCGATGTCGCACGAGGGCTAGAACTGGGGGCCGAGGACGTGCTGGAGAAGCCGATCCACCCCGACGTGGTGGTCGCGAAACTTCGCCGGGCCATCGCCCGACGCCCGCAGGGCGCCGTCGGGATTAGCGGCACGCTCGTCGACCTCTCGCTGGTGGATCTCCTGCAAACGCTCACGCTTGGCGGCAAGACGGCGCTGGTGCAGATCACCGGCGCGGGCGAGCCCGGCGGCATCCAGGTCCGGGACGGCCAAATCGTCGCGGGCCAGGTCGGACGCCGCACGGGCGAGGACGCCCTTTTCGCGCTGGCGCTGCTCGCAGAAGGGCGGTTCGAGGTCCGCTTCGAAGACAGTGGCGCCGACAACATCCACGGCTCCTCGGAGTTCTTGCTGCTGGAGGCGTTGCGGCGGCGCGACGAGTCCCGCGCGGAGGGCGAGCGGTAGCGGCGCCCCTTCGCCGGGCGCCCGCTCGCAGCGCGCGGCGGCCGTTCTTGATATCGCGCGTCGATGCCGAGCCTCGTCGACCTCGTCCGTTGGAAGCCCCTGGCGCCCGGTTCCGCCGCCACTGGCCTGTCGCTCACTGCCGACGATGGAACCTGGATCAAACTCCCCGACTTCAAGGGGCACCTGCACGTCCTGCTGGTGTTCTTCAAGGATCTCGACGAGCCCACGGCAACCTGGGCCCGGCGCCTGGACGCTCAGCGCTCCCGACTCGAAGCGCTGGACTGCGCCGTCTTCGGGGTCAACACGTCCCGGACCGACGCCCTGCGCGAGTGGCGGCAGGCAGCCGGGATCGAGTTCTTCTTGCTCTACGATCCCTTCGCCATGGCGGCGCGCGGCTACCGTGCCTCGGGGCGCCTGCTCCCAAGGTGCCGCGACCAGGTGGCCATCGTGGCCAAGGACGGGTCGGTGCGGCTGTCCGAGAGGGGCTTGCCCGACGTCGAGCGACTGGTCGATATCGTGGCCGGGATCGAGGGCAGGGAAGCGCCGCCCCCTGTGGCTCCTCCGGTCGCTCACCCCGACGGCGACAGCAACCTGCGCACGCCCGGCGCCATGCCCTCTGCCGTGCGCGACATCGACAGCAAAGAAGCGATGGGTTTGCTCGGCGAGTCCGACTCCCCCTACATCCTGGTCGACGTCCGCACCCGCGGCGAGGTGGAACGGGAGAGAAGCCCGTTGGCCCGGTTCTTCATCCCGGTCGACGAACTGCCCCACCGGTACGCGGAGCTCGCGCAGACGACCCACATCGTTTTCGTGTGTCAGGGCGGGGGAAGGTCGGCCGCCGCTGCGGAGTTCATGACCAGCATCGGCGCATCGCACGTCTACAACGTCGTGGGCGGCATGACCGACTGGACGGGGCCCAAGGTGAGCGGACCGTTGTAGCCAAGCCGCGCAGTTGCCGATACCCACAGATACTCGCTAGCCTCGGAATCCGTCGTGGTCGCTCACGCCAAGCCATCTCCCGTTTGCCCGTTCTGCAAGGGCCCGGTCGCCCCGGACCTGGCGCTGGCCGGTGGGAACTGCCCCCACTGCATGCTGGAGATCCCGGGCGAAGAGGCGGCGACCGACCCGGGCCTGGAGATGCGCAAGAAGCAGGAAGCCGAGGCGGCCAAGGCGGCGAAGGGTCGGCGAGCCCGGAACGCGGTGGGCCTCGTGCTGTTGTCCACGCTGCTCCTGGCCTCTGGCGGGCTGTGGTACTGGCAGCGTCAACTCGCCAACGACGAGCTGGTGTACGACATCGACGAGCCCTACGTCCCGAACGCTGAGCGCGGCGCGGCGCAGGCCACAGCGGAGGCCGCCCCCGCGACCACCGCCGCGAAGGGGCCTGTGCGCAGTGCGAAGGCGTCGAAGAACGCCACGTCGGGGAGCGATGTCCTCCCCCCCGCCGCGCCGGAGACCGGCAGCGCGCCCACCGGTCGACCCGTGGTGAAGTACGTACCGACGGCGGGCGGCGGCGACCTCGCGGTGGGCACGACGAGTTCGGGTGCCGGGGGCGTGGCGCTCGGCGGCGTGGATATCGGCGTCGCCCGCGTCACCAGCGACGTCATCAAGGACGACGAGCAGATTTTTGCGATGGCCAAGGAGGTCATCAGCGCCTACTCGCCGCAGGTCGAGAACTGCGTGCAGCAAAAGCTGCGCCTCGACGAGTCCTTCGCCGCCAACTTCCGGGTGGCGTTCACCATCGTCCCGGCGGGCACGGTGAAGAAGGTGAAGGTGGAGCCGCTCGGCCAGTCGGACGAGCAGGTCGAGGCGTGCATCTCGCGGGTGGTCGGTTCGTGGACGTTCGCGAAGATTGCGCGGGAATTCCCCGTGAAGAAGAGCTTCCGGTACAGCGCGGGGTACTGAGCCGCGCCTAGCCCCGGCGCAGCACGAGCGCGTCGGTGCCGTCGGCGTAGTAGCGACTGCGCCGCCCGACGGCCCACCACCCCAGCCGCTCGTAGAACCCGATGGCACCGTCGTTGTCGGCGCGCACCTCTAGCCAGGCCGCCAGCGGGCGCGGGCGCACCGCGTCGAACAGCGCCGCGTGGAGGCGAGACGCGAGGCCCCGCCGGCGCGCCTCGGGCACCACGGCGATCTGCAACAGGTGCAGTTCGTCGAGCACGGTCCAGCCGCAGGCGAAGGCGACGATGGGCTCCCCGGCCACGAGGAAGGTGCCGCCGGGTCGATCCAGTTCCTCCGCAATCATCCCCCGCGTCCAGGCCTCCACCCCAAAACACTCGGCCTGCAAGGCGAGCAGGCTGTCGACATCGGCGCGGGTGGCCGGGCGGATCTCGATCACGGTGCCAGGCGAACGGGCGTCCGCGCGCGCAACTCGCCGGTCCACGCCGCGTAGCGGTCACGCCAGTCGTCGTCTCCACCGGTGCTCACGACGCTGCGCGCCACGCACCGTTCGACGACCATGCGCGAGAAAACGAACCCGAGGAACTCGTCTTCGTCCATCCCCCATGCCTCGAGCGCACGTCGCCCTTCGAAGTGTTCGGGGAACTGGCCGAGAAAAGCCTCGACGCGCGCCCGGACTTCGTCGTCACTGGGGCGGTAGATTGCGATGTCGCCCGCGAGGGCCCGGATCATCGCGATGTCGACCAGTTTGGCCTCCAGCGGGTAGTCGCTGGCCTCGAATGCGGGAACGGGGCTGCTGTCGTGCGCGGCGAAGAAGGCCTCGAAGGCGAGGTCGCTCTGCGTGACGATGCGTTCTCCCACGCTGAACACGACGCGATCCGAGGGCTCAGCCGATGCTGTCGCGAGTGCCAACCACCACATGGTTGACCGGTTAACTGCGGCGGCCATGATCTCGGTGACTGAACTGCACAAGGCCTGGGGTCCGCGCGTCGCGGTGGCCGGCGTCAGCTTCGAGGTCGAACGCGGCGAGGATGAGGACCGGCGGGTCGTGGATGCCCGCCTGGGCCAATCCCACCCGCTGCCGGTAGCCCTTCGACAACGAGCCCAGGAG
>CAYHRZ010000054.1:0-16350 GCA_964359125.1 uncultured Klebsiella sp.
GCGGTTCCGCGAGAACTTGTTCTTGTTCTTGCAGGGCTCGGGCACGTCCACTTTCGAGCCGATGGAGTCGATCTTCGTCGAGAACATCCAGGTGGGCCACGAGTCGCGCCAACTCGTGGAGGAGCTGGACCAACTCGTCGTGGCCACGGCCCGGCTGCGCCAGCCGCCGGGTCTTGTCCTGGCCCCGGGGTCCGGCACCATGCGGCACCCCGATCACCTGCGGATCGCCGGCCTCGTCCACCCGCGCCTGCCCCTCTCCGACCTCTTGTCGCGGTCGCCGTGGGAGTCGGGTCGAACCCTCGCCGCCGTCACCGAGATGCTCGAGCGGGGCTCTCTGGTGGCGGTGGCCACCAGCTCGCCTGGCCGGGCCGCGACGGCCGCCGTTTCGCCCGGGGCGACCACCGGGCCGCTCGCGGGCGGGCGGTCTCCCTCGGTGACGCCCACGGCCGAGCCGCCTCGCCGCGACGCGGTGGCCGCCGCGCTCGCTTCGGCGGTGTCGGCTGCCGTGGCCAAGCACGGGCGCCCGAAACCCGACGGTTCGCCCAACGTCGCCCACTCGCCCGCCGCCGCCCCGGCCCCGGTCCCAGTGCCGGCACCCCCGGTCTCACCGGTCTCACCGGTCGCGCCGCCCGCGCGGTCCCCGGTCAGCGCACCAGCGACCCCGCCGGCTGCTGCCCTCGAGCCCAGCGCACCGAGCACACCCGCGCCCGCCAAGCGCCCCCTCGCGCCGCTCGGCGGCGGGCCCGACGACCACACCGAGGAAGTCGACGAGATGGCGGCCTTTGCCGACTACGACACTAGCCGCGAGGGCGGCGACTTCGTCGCGGAGACCCACCTGCTGGACCGCGTCGAGGTGGTGCCGATCGACCTCCTCGCCGCCCCCGACCGGCCGGCCCCCGCGCCGCCCGAGGAAGATTCGAAGCAAGAGATCTTCATCGAGATGGAAGACGCGGAGAACGCCACGAAGGCCGAACTGGCCAACGCGGTGGCGCTCAACTTCGCTGGGCCCAAGCTCACCGACGACGACGCCCGCGGCAAGATCGCCGTGCTCAACGAGGTGCTGGCGGCCCTGGTGGCCACCCTCGACACCCACCGCGGCTCCGGCATGGGGCAGTCGCGAGCGCAGCTGCTCGTGGAGGGCACCCCCGGCGCCTTCGCCTCGCTCTTCAAGGGCGTGGAAGTCGATGCCCAAGGGCAGGTTCCCGTGGAAACGGTCTTGAAGAACCTGCGTCGCCGCCCGGCCAGCGAACACCGCCGCCTCGTCAACCGCGGCGTCGCGGACCTCATCGAGCGGTCGCTCTCGCTGGCCAGCGAAGAACTCGACGACAAGCAGCTCGATTCTCTGCTCGAGAAAATCGCGGGCTACCAGCAACGCATCGGCATGTAAGCGGGGGAGATGTGCTCTGGGCCGTGAACATGGCGCTCGCGGCCAGCCCGTGGACGATCGACGCCCCGGTGGCCGACGCCATCCGAGCGGTCGCCGACCGGCCGGTGGGAGAGCGCATCGACGCCGCAACTCGCCCCTTCCTGGGCCTGCCCTACCAGAACGACGCGGCGGGCGAGGGCGTCCCGCCGGACCTCGACCCCCCCGCCCGCTACGACCGCTTCGACTGCCTCACCTTCGTCGAAGAAGCGCTGGCGATGGTCCTCGCCGCCGACCCGGTGGACGCCCCCGAGCTCCGGGAAGTGCTGCGCTACCACGGCCCCGCCAGCTACACGACCCGCAACCACTTCATGGAAGCCCAGTGGATTCCCGGCGCCATCGAGGCCGGGCTGCTCGTCGACATCACCGACCGCGTGGGGCGAGCCCGAACCCTCAGGAAGGAGGTCACGCCCGAAGTGTGGCGAAACTGGCGGGGAAGGTGGCGGTTTTCGCTGGACGACCTCGCGCTGCCGCTGGGCGCCTGGACTCTCCGCTACCTCGACCTCGCCGAGGCGGCGAACGCCGTGCCGCTGGTCCCGCCGGGGAGCGTGGTGGTGACGCTGCGCGTCGAGCGAGCCTGGTCGCCGGTGGTGACCACGCACGTTTCCCTGGTGGTGCCGGGGGCGTCGGAGCCGATGATGCGGCACGCCACGCGCATGGGCAAGCAGGTCGTGCGCGACGACCGCCTGGGCTGGTACATGGACCACCTGCGCGACTACGTGAACTGGCCGGCCCTCGGGGTCGCGATCCTCGCACCCGTGGAACAAGGGCCGCGACTGTCGGCCTTGTTCCCCGATCCATGGGCGGCCACGCCCTTCCCGCCCGCCGAGGGAGGGCTCCCCTCATTTACGCCCTCGCCCATCGCCCCCTCCGAGCCGCCGGACGACCCGAGTGAGTAGGGCCGACTTCGCCATCCTCTGGGACCTCGACGGCACGCTGGTCGACACCGTCGACGACATCGCCCACGCCGTCGACATCACGCTGCGCCGGTCGGGGCTGCCGGTCCTCGGGTCGTCCCGGGTGCGTCGTCACGTGGGCGACGGGGCCGCGCGGCTCGTCGACGCCTGCGTGAGCGAGGCAGGGGGCACGCCCACGGCGGCCCACTACCTGCTCTTTCGCCAGGTCTACCGCGAACACCCGCGCGTGACCGCCGAGTGCTTCCCCGGCATCCGGGAGCTCCTGGCCTGGGTGCCGGTGCCGCAGGCGGTGGTCACCAACAAGCCGGAAGACGTCACCCGCGCCCTGCTCGACGCCCTCGATCTCACCGCCTACTTCGGCGCCATCGTGGGGGGCGACACCCTGCCGACCCGCAAGCCGAGCCCCGAGCCGCTGCGCCTCGCGCTGCGACAACTCGACGCCGCGCGCGGGGTGATGGTGGGTGACGGGCCCCAGGACGTGGCCGCGGCACGCGCGGCGGGACTACCCGTGGTGGGCGTGGACTGGGGGATCCACGCCCCCGCGGGCGCGGACTGCCGTGTTTCGACGGTGTTAGGGTTGCGTGAGGCGCTGGCCGCTCGGCTCCCGGCCGAGTATCGTTGAGTCCGTGATCCTCCTCCTCGGCTGCGTCGGCCTCCAGTCCCTCCCTGCCGACGACAAAGACGCCCCTGCGCGCGACCCGGGCGGCGGCCCCGACAGCGGCGAAGCCATCGACAGCGCGGGGGACAGCAACAACGAGCCCCTGGCCGACGCCGGCGACGACGTGGAGACCTTCGTCGGGGTGGTCGTCCGCCTCGACGGCGCCGGCAGCTACGACCCCGACGGCGACGGCATCGACTACCTATGGTCGATCGACAACGCCCCCTCCGGCAGCACCGCCGCACTCACCGACGACGAAGACGTGGATCCGCAGTTCACACCGGACCGCGAGGGCACCTACCGCCTGAGCCTGGTGGTCAGCGACGGCGCGCTCGACAGCGAACCCGACGACGTTGAGGTCGTCGCGACCGTCAACAACGGCGAGCCAGTGGCCGACGCGGGCACCGACCAGACGGTGGCGGTGAACGCGTCGGTGACCCTCGACGGGTCCGGCAGCACCGACCCCGACGGCGACCGCCTCACCTACGCGTGGACGCTGTCCACCAAGCCCACCGGGTCCGCGGCGACGCTCGCGTCCTCCTCGTCGGCGCGCCCCACCTTCCGCGCCGACGTCGACGGTGTCTTCGAAGCCACCCTCACCGTGTCGGACGGTACCGCCACCTCGTCACCCGACAAGGTGCGGGTGGTGGCAGAGAGCAGCGGCGGCGGCGGGGGCGGCGGCGGGAGCGGCGGCACCAGCGGCTGCGGCTGCAGCGGCGGCGACAAGGGCGACCTCGTCGTGGGCGTGGCGCTGCTCGCGTTCTACGCGGGTCGCCGGGCGCTGCGGCGCCGCCCCCGCTAGCGGACCTACCCGCCGACCGCGGCGACCACGTCGGCCGCCCGTGGGTGCCCTTCCAGCGCCCACGCGCGCACCGCAGGGGCCACCAGGCCGCGCGGATCCTTGCCGTACGGCCGCAGTTCCGCGTCGATCCAGGGGCCCAAGCCGGGGTCGTCGAGGCGCGCCAACAGGCCGGGGATGAAGGTGCTCGCGAAGTGTTGCTTCTGCTCGACCGCGACGAGGTCGCTCACCCGCAGCGCCCAGCCCGGCAGGTCGATCCCCACCCGCCCGAGCATGAGCGCCGCGAAGCCGTAGGCGAGGCGCTCCGCGCGCGCATCGACTGCGGCCTTGGCCTCGCCGGGGGCGCCGATCACCTCGACGTAAACCTTGTTCTTCGGCTCCGTGCCGCTGGGACGTAGCAGGACCCGCGCGCCCTCGCCCAGGCGAAACACCAGCACGTCTCGGCTGGCCGCGTCGGTGTTGCTCCTGATTGGACCGAGCGGCCCGCTGGGGTCCGCCCGGTCGGCCACGCCGGTGACCAGCACCCCGGCCACCTCGCCGGGTGGATCCTGCCGCAACGACGCCTGGATCCGCTCGATGAGCCCCTTGCCGGCGGCGCCGCGCATCACCGTGCTCACCAGCCGGTTCACCACGTAGCCCTCCCTGGCCCAGAGGTCCTCCAGGGCGTCGACCAGCGTGCGGCCCTCGTCTTTGAGCGCCGAGGCCATCTCGGCCAGCCCCACGGCCGCCCCGGCGGCGTCCTTGTCGCGCAGGTTCGGCGTCACCAGGACGCCGTGTGACTCCTCCACGCCGATCACGAAGTCGTCGGCGGTTCCCACTGCACCCGCGAAGTTGCCTCGCTCGTCGAGTTGGCGCAGGCCGTCACCGATGTACTTGAAGCCCACCATCAAGTCGCCCACCACCTGGGCGCCGTGGCGACGGGCGATGCGCGTGACGAGCTCCGTCGTCACCTCGGTTTTCATCACGATCGGGCGGGAGGCCTGCCCGTGCACCAGCCGGTGCTCGGTCAACAGCGACGCGATCTCGTTGCCCGTGAAGAACCGCCACGCGGCGTCGTTGCCCCGCGCCACCAGGCCGATGCGGTCGGCGTCGGGGTCACACGCCATCACCAGGTCGGCGCCGAGCGTCTTCGCCAGCGCGACGGCCCGGTCCATCGACTGCGGCACCTCGGGGTTCGGCGTGCGGAACGGGACCTCGGTGAAGGCCCCGTCGTGAGGCTTCTGGGTCGGCTCCTCGTCGACCCGGTAGCCGAGCGCCACGAGGGTCTCGACCACGCTGGTGTCGCCCGTGCCGTGTAGGCCGGTGAACACCACCCGCGCGCTGCGCGAGGACAGGAGACTGGTCTCCACGTTGGTCTGGATGTAGGCGTCGTGACAGCTCCGTTCGTAGTCGGAGACCAGGCCCCGTTCCCGCGCGGTCGCGTAGGGGATGGCGCGAACCTGCTGGACCGCCTCCACGCACCGACCCATCGCCTCGTCGTCGGGCGGCACCTCCTGTCCGCCCAGGCGCGTGTAGAACTTCCCGCCGTTGTCGTCGGGCGGGTTGTGCGAGGCCGACACGTTGAGCCCCGCGTCGGCGCCCAGGTGCCGGATGGCGAAGGACAGTTCGGGCGTCGACAGAAAGTCGGTGGACCCCGGCGGCAACATCGTCGTCACCACGCCGTTTGCGGCGTACACACCCGCCGCGATCTCGGCGAAGTCACGACTGGACAGCCCCAGGAGGGGGTTCGCAACCCCGGCCGGCAGGTTGTGGCCGGCGTCGCGGAAACAGCGGACGTCGTAGGCGATCACGACGTGCAGCGGCGCGCCGGGACGGCCTACGCGCAGGAACTCCACGTGGCCCTGGACGCTCGCGGCGAGGGTCCAGGGGTTGAAGCGGTTGGGACCCACCCCCACCGTGCCCCGGCGTCCACCGGTGCCAAACGGCATCACCTGGTAAAAGCTGTCCACGATCAACGGCCACTTCTCGGCTTCGACCAGGGCTTGCACCAGGGGGAGGTAGGGGGCGAACTCGGGGTCGCTGAGCCAGCGTTCCAGGTGGCGCTCGGCGGCGGCCACGAGCTCCGGGCGAATCTTCAGCGCGGCCGCGGCGGCGGCCGGGATGCGCGACCCCACCGCTACTCCTTGGCCTGGGTGACGCTGGCGCGGGTGTCGGGTTCGTGGTTGTCGGGCTCGAAGGTGGACTGCGAGAGCCAGTGCTCGAAGTTCCCGCGCACCCCGCCGTAGACCTCCACCCGCACCGAGGCCTTGCCGCGCTGGAACTCCTCGATGGACTTGTCGACCTCGCCGGACCAACTGCCGTTTACGTACACGTCGTGGGTGCGACCCTTGTCGTCGATCAGCGACGCCCGGGTGATGCTCGCGTCGGGATCCACCGTGATGGTGAGGCTGCGCGTGCCCGCGTCCCAGAGGTCCACCACGGGGACGTCGAGCATGTCCGGGAACGTGACCAGCCCGCCGTCGTCGGCCCCCACCGCCACGCTCGCGCCGCCGCCGCTACCGAGGCCGCCCACCTGGGCGTAGGCGTACACGGCGCTGCGGGTGGCTCCCGCAAGCGTGCCCGGCGCCACGCGCTGCACCTCCGCCACGCCGGCCCCCATGCCGAGGCCGGTAACGACCCACCCCTCACCCGACACCTCGTCGGCGCTCATCAGGAACATCTGCTCGGTGCCGTCGAAGCCGGCGGGCAGCGTGGGGAGGGCGGCGTTGAGGGTGTCGTCGAACTCCACCTCGGGGGCGAAGTCGGTCTCGGTGGTGGCGCCCGCCACCGCCGTGAGTCCCAGTCGCTTGCCCCACACCATGTCGTCGAGGTGCGACACGAGGAGCGCCAGGGCGTCGCCCGTGCCGTTGAGGCCTGCCGTCACCTCGCCGATGTCGATCGGGCCGCTGAGTCCCCACACGCCCACCGTTCCCGGCCAGGCCAGGGCGTAGAAGTCGTCGGCGTAGCCCTCGGCGAAGAGGTTCGAGGGCACATCGACGTCGACCCCGTAGACGCTGATCGAGCGGTTCTCGGCGAGCAAGTCCTCGATGTCGAGCATGCCGAAGGCGCCCTGCACGGTGGCGCAGGCCAGGCCCATCACCATCTGCCCCGCCTCGGCGTCGGGCACGTTGCCGAAGTCGACCTCGCCGTGGATCTCGGCGGTGGGTTCGTCGTCGGCCAGGGGGTCGAGGGGGATGGTGAACTGCCGGCCCACGGTGCCGACCAGGCTGACCGCGTGGTGGTCCTCGTCGACCCACGCCGTCAGCGTGATGGCGCCGGCGTCGGCCACGGTGACGTTGGCCACGCCCGCCGCGTCGGTGGTGAAGTCGCCGCTGGCCGAGCGCACCGTCGCCCCCTCGACGGGGGCCCCGGTCGAACCGTTGACGACGGTCACCGTCGCAACGAGGTCCGCGCGGACTTCGACTTCGATCCCGGTCTCCACGCCCTCGGCCGACACCACCACCCGGGTGGCACCTGCCGCCACGGCGGTGACCAAGCCGCTGGCGTCGACCGTGGCCACCGCCTCGTCCATCGAGGTGAAGGCGGCCCCGACGTACGGGTGCTCGTCGCCGCTGGTCTCGGTGGCGAGCACCGTCACCTGGTAGGTGGCGCCGGGGTTCACCACCATGGCGCGCGGGAAAGCGGCGAGGCTCGCGAGCCCGGGGACGACCTCGCCCGTGTCGCCGGTGTCGACCACGCCCGTGTCGCTCGTGTCGATCGCCGTGCTGTCGCCGGTGTCGCCCGTCTCGCTGGTGTCGTCGACGCGGCCCGTCTCGCGGTCGGAGCCGGCCTGGGTGTCGTCGTCCTTGGTGCCGGTGTCGGCCGAAGGGCAGGCCACGAGCAGCAGGGTGCTGGAAACGAAGAGGGCGCGGGGGAGCGACGTCATGGGACCTCGAAGGTGGAGAGAAAGGGGGTGACCGGCCGGCCGTCTACATCGGCGCAGCCATCTTCGCCGCCTTGGACGGTCACCGCATAGGCCCAACCGGCCATGAAGGGCTCGACCGAGGCGACTTTGAGGTTGTCGTACTCCCCGTCGCGGCTCACCTCGGCCGGGGCCGCGAACGCCACCGTGCCGTCGGCGCGGATGGCGTTGATTTCGATGAAATCGGCGGTGCAACGCTCGGTGTCGGGGGTGGCGTTGAAGCGCAGAAACACGGGGGTGACCTCGACCACGTCCGCGGCACCGTCTTCCGGCTGCACGCCGATCACCGCGAAGTGCGGAGGCGCTTCCGGCTCTTCCTCGCAGGCGAGCAGGGCGACGATCATTCTGAGAACCGCAGCACGAGGAGCCGGCTGTCGTCGCCGTCCTCAGCGAAGTCGCCGTCGTCCACGCAGCGGACGCCGTCGGGTTGTAGGGCTTCGGCGACCACGTAGGGCCCGTCGTCGGACACCGCCGTCCAAGCGCTCACCAGCAACTGCTCGCCGGACTCGTCTTCGACTTCTACGCGGACACTCGTCGCGACCGGGAGCAGCGCGGGCACCGCCGCTCGCCCGTTCCCGGCACCCAGTTCCGTGACCGGCGCCCCCTCCACGCACACCCGGAGGTACTCCGAACCCGCCGGAATCGGCGCGGACACGTCGACCTGCCAGTCGCCCGCGTCGTAGGTCTCCCGCGCGCACCCCGGGAGGGGCGCGAACGCGGCTACTCCGAGGATTCGAAGGTGAAGCTGGTTAGTTCCCACTCGGTCTCCCAGCCGGGGATGGTGATGAACGCCGGGCCGAGGGTGGCCACCAGGACGTGATCGCCCACGAACAACGGCGCTGCGGCCGGGTCCACGTCGCCCGCGCTGATCGTGAAGTGCGCGCACTTGGTGAAGTCGTCGGAGTAGGTGGTGGGGCACTCGGGGTAACTTTCCACGAACGTGGTGGTGAACGTCCACTTGGTGCCGTCGCTGTCGGTGCTCTCGCTCTCCACCACGTCGCCCGGGCTCATCGCGTCGTCGATCTCGGTGATCATCACCGGCGGGTCGAAGGTGACGCTCGCTCCCGCGCCGAGGGAGTACGCATGGACCAGGACCTCGTCGCCCTTCACCGACGACCACGAGACCGTCCCGAGCAGGTCGCCGGTTTCAGCGTTGGCGTAGTCGAAAGTGACCACCTCGCGGCCGTCTTTCTGTGCCGTCTGGAGCTGTTTGGCGACCTCGAGTTGCCACGTGATCTCGGTGTCTTCGTTGTTGAAGGTGGCGATGCGACTGCCGTCCATCGGGAAGTACGCGCTCATCGCCGTGCCGGAGTAGTTCGTCGTGGCCGGCTGGCAGGCGAGTAGAACCCAGATCATCGACTTCCTCGGAGGCCCGCACGGATAGCACCGGCCGGGGCGGTTTGCCAAGTGCGGGGCGGATAGCAGGCCCGGATGCCCGACCTCGTGCTCGCCCTGGACCAGGGCACCACTGGATCAACCGCCGTCCTGGTGGATCACCAGAGCCGCGTACTTGCCAGTAAGAACGTGGAGTTCACTAACTACTTCCCATCCCCCGGTCTGGTGGAGCACGACGCCACCGAGATCTGGGCGTCGCTGGCCGCCGCCGCCCGCGCCGTTTTGGAGGGCATCGACCCGGGCCGTATTGCCGCGGTCGGCATCACCAACCAGCGGGAAACGTCGTTGTTCTGGGAGCGCGCCACGGGTCGAGCCGTGGGCCGGGCCCTGGTGTGGCAGGACCGGCGGACGGCGCCGCGTTGCGAGTCCCTGCGCGCCGCGGGCTGGGAGGAGCGAGTCCGCGCGCGGACGGGCCTGGTGATCGACCCCTACTTCTCGGGGACGAAGGCCGAGTGGATGTTGAAGAACGTCGACGGCGTGGCCAGCGGCGCAGCGTCCGGGGCGCTCGCCTACGGCACCATCGAGAGCTTCGTGGCGTTCAAGCTCTGCGGCGAACACGTGACGGACGCCAGCAACGCCAGCCGCACGCTTTTGTTCGACATCCACCGCCTGGACTGGGACGACGAACTGCTGGCGTTGTTCGGTGTGCCCCGCGCTTGCCTGCCACGACTGGTGCCCAACGCGGGGGTCGTGGGCCGCACCCGGGGCGTGGGCTTCTTGCCCGACGGCATCCCGGTGGCGGGGCTCGCCGGCGACCAGCAGTCGGCGCTCTTCGGCCAGGCCTGCTTCGCGCCGGGCATGGCGAAGTGTACCTACGGCACCGGAGCCTTCTTGCTGATGAACACGGGGTCGAAACCGGTGCCCTCCAACCACGGCATGCTCACGACGGTCGCTTGGAAACTCGGCGACGACGTGACCTACGCCCTGGAAGGCAGCGCCTTCGTGGCGGGCGCCGCCGTGCAGTGGCTACGCGACGGGCTGCAACTCATCGGCAACAGCGCCGAGGTTGAAGCGCTGGCTGCGAGCGTGCCCGACAACGGTGGCGTCAGCTTCGTCCCGGCGCTGGCTGGGCTCGGGGCCCCCCACTGGCGACCCGACGCCCGCGGCGCCATCCTCGGCCTGAGCCGGGGCAGCACCCGGGCGCACCTCGCGCGGGCGGTCCTCGAGGGCATCGCGCTCCAGATCACCGACATCCTCGACGCGATGGTGGCCGACGCCGGCAAGCCGCTGGCAGAGCTGCGACTCGACGGCGGGGCCGCCCGGAACGACCTGATGATGGCCTTCCAGGCCGACGTGCTCGGCGTCCGCTGCGTCCGCCCGACGAACCTGGAGACGACCGCGATGGGCGCCGCGTACCTGGCCGGGCTGGGCGTGGGCTTCTGGGACTCGCCCGCCGCCGTCAGCGCGGCCTGGGCCAAGGACCGCGACTTCGAGCCCACGATGGGCGCCGCGGAGCGCCAGTCGCGACGCACCACCTGGGCAAGCGCCGTGGCTCGCGCGTGATCCTCGCCGCCCTGGCCCTCGCGGTCGAGTGCGACCCCGCCGCCGCCATCGACGCTGTCCGCGCGGCGGGCCAGAAGGAGGCTTACCTGTGCGTCGTCGAGAGCGACCAGGGCGCGCCCCTCGCCGCCGAGGCCATCGCCGCGACCGGCGACGAGGAGCCCCGACTCCGCCGAGCGGTCGCCCTCTGGTTGTTGCAACGCTACGACGCGCCCTTCGACCCGTCTCTAGTGGTCCTGCTCAACGCCGGTGACAAGCGCCTCCTGGCCGACGGCATCAAGGCGCGGCGCGGCCGCCGGTCGCCGGTGCCCGAACACGACGCCGTCTTCTCGCAGTTCGACTGGTACAAGCCGCTCGCCGGCTACACCGACGGGCGGCTCCGAGACGTGGACCTCGCCAACCTCCAGGCGATCAACCGTCCGCCGCCGCCGGCAGCGGTGGTGGTGGCCGAGCCCTCTCGCCTACCACTCGGCATGGGCGCGCTGGAAGCAGCCATCGTGGTCGCGGTCTTGGGCCTGAGCGCCGTGGGCGTCTTCTTGTGGAGACGACCCCGCTGAAACGCTGGGATCCCAGCCTCCCGCTGCGCGCGGCCACGGAGTTGCCCGCGGCGGTGCGCGAGGTGCTGGCGGGCACACGCTTGGAGGGGCACGGGGGCCTCGCCGACGCCATCATCGTGCTGGGCGCCACCGTGCTGCCCGGCGGCGAGCCGTCGGGGTCGCTGCGGGCCCGGGCCGAGGCGGCCGCGTCCCTGTGGCTCGCCGGGCGGGCGCCGCTCGTGGTGACCACCGGCGCCCACCACCAACGACCCCCCGGGGAAGCGGTCGTCGCGCGGCGGCTACTCCTGGAGCTTGGGGTGCACGACGGCGCCATCGTCATGGAAGAAAAGTCACGCAACACCCACGGAAACCTGCTCTTCGCACGGGGCCTGGTGCCCGAGGCGGAGCGCGTGATCATCGTGACCGAACCCTTCCACCTCGCGCGCGCACTGCTCATCGCGCGGCAGGTGGGCTTCCCCGACCCGGTGCCCCACCCGGTGCTGTCGCCCGCCTGGGGACGGCCGCTGGATCGCCTCCGGCTCACCGCTCGCGATTGTCTCTCCATGGCGCTGGTGCGAGCCGGCGGCTGAGCAGCATGCGAAGTGGCACGCCGGGCCGCGCGGCGCTCAGAGCATGGGGTAGACGAAGGGCGCGATCGCGGGAACCATCGCCAACACGCCCAGCAGGGCGGCCACGACCAGCAGCACCAGGACGAGTGGGAAAGTCCACGTGGCCCGGTTCGCGTGCAGCGCCGCGAAGGTGGCCAGCGCCGACCGGGTCAAGGCGAGGAAGGAGGCTCCGCGGGGGCGGGGCCGGTCGGCGGCGTCGGGCATCGGCGTTCCTTGGTGACGAGTGTGGTGTCGAGGACGAGGTGATCGAGATCGGTGCGCATGAAGACGATCAGCGCGTCGGCAGGAGAGCCGGCGGGCGGCCAGCCTTCCTCGGCCAGAGGAGCCAAGACCAGGGCGGGCATCGAGGTGTGCAACGCCCGCGCCACCGCCGCGAGGGGCCCCGCCTCGTCCAAGACGACAACGAGCACCTGCCCCTCGGCGTCTAGGACCTCGGGAAACTGGTCAGCCGCGCTGGGGGTCGGCTGGCACTGCACCGCGGCCCACGGCTGCCCGGCGACAACCCGGCCCGGGTCGTCCACGATGGAGGCCACCGCCTCCCGGGGCACGCCGATCACGAGGCCGCGCATGACCGGGAGACCGAGGATGCTCCTGCGCACCCGCCGTACGGCGGCGGGGAGGGCCGGGTCGGCCAGCACGCACCGCCCCGGGTCGGGTCCACGGCCCACGCCGAAGCGCCCCAGCAACCACCCGACGGCGGCGCCCCCCGAGAGGGCCGCGGCGACGACCGCCGGCGACACCGGTTGCTGGCGCAGTGCGAGTCCGCCCACCGGCGAGGCCCCGCGCCGACGGAAGCGCTGCCAGTAGCGAGGGTCGACGAGCTCGAGCGCGTCGAGGTCGCGCTGCGCTTCCCACGCCCGCCCAACCGCCGCGCCGCACAGGCGCACCGGCACCCCGGTCTCCCCGGCGCACAGGGCGGCCGCCCCGCGGGCCGCGCCACCGGGTCCGGGGTCCGGCGGCACCGCCAGCGGCCGCGAGTCGGCGTGCGCGAGGGCGGCGACCCGAGCCGGGTCGGCAAACACGCCGCCGCCGAGGGCGAGCAGGTCGGCCCCGGCCAGGAGGCGCGCTCGACGGGCGAGGCCCGCCAGGGCCGCGTCGAGCACCAGCCGGAGGCTCGCGGCCAGGTCGGCGAAGCGCTTGTCCTCGGGCGCCACCGGGCCACCGCGGCCAGCCGGCTCGAACGGCCAGGACCGGCGGCTGTCACGCGGCGGACCGCACAGGTCCACGAACGCCGGGGTCCACGGGACCGCGTCGGCCCGGGCATCCAGGCGCGAGAAGCGAAAATACCAGGGATCCAGACAGTAGGTCCCGTCCGGCTGGGCGCGGAGCATGCGACGTACGCGCTCGGCGAGCAGGGGGTCTCCGAAGGGCGCCAGCGCGAGGAAGTCGGCCTCCTCGTCGCGCGCCCGGAAACCGGCGTGCACCGCGAAGCTGGTGAGAAGGAGGCCGAGCGAGTGGGGGTAGGCGAAGGACTCCAACTCCTCGACCACCAGGCGCCCGTCGTCGAACGAGGCCCTCCCGAGCGTGGTGCAGGGCCAGGCGCCCGCGCTGTCGACGACGAGCACCGCGACGGCGGGCGCCCCCGCGGACCCGGCAGCTCCCTGCGCGGCGATCGCCGCGTTGGCCGCGAGCGCACGCGCCCGCGGCACACACCGCACGAGGTCGGGGTGCACGTCGAGCAGCCTGCTCAAGCCATCCCGGATCCACAGGCGCGACGCCAGCCAGGGCTTCAGGGCCCCGGCGAAACTACTGGCGCCGAACGGGAAACCCTCGTGCAACGACGCGAGGAGCACCCGCGAGAAGGTGGCGCCTGGGTCGTCCGCGAAGGCGACCGCGTCGAGCTGCGAGGCCCGGAGCCCGGCATGGGCCAGCGCCCACTCCGCCGCGAAGCGGGGCAGGTTCGGATCGTGGGCCTGCCGGGTGAAGCGCTCCTCGGCGGCGGCGGCGGCGACTTCGCCGTCGACGACGAGCGCCACGCTGGCGTCCATGTCGAAAGCCGAGACGCCGAGCACCCGCATCGCTCAGCCCGGCCCCGCGAGGCGCGCACGGGAGGGAATCCACCCGATGACGCCGAACACCACGTAGATCAAACCAAAAATCAGAATGGAGCTCAGCTCCCCGATGTCGCGTCCCAGCCGAGTCCAGGCCTCCCAGAGCCGCCGAGCCCGCGCCCAGCGCAGCTCTCGGCGAGCGCGTGCCTCGCCCACGAGCCCGACCAGCAGCGAGCGGCAGAGCCCGACGTGCCCCTGCTCGTCGAACCGGGCCTCCCGGAAGGCGGCCCGCGCCTCGCCGTCACCGATGCCCGCGGCGTAGGCGTCGAACTGCGAGAGGACGTCCTCCTCGCCCACGCAGGCATAGGCCGCGAAGGTCACCAGGCCCTCCAAGCCGCGCTCCCTCCGGAAAATCGGCTCGCGGGGCGGCAGTAGTCGAGGTAGGAGTTCGGGCGCGTGCGGACGGGCCACCCGGCTGAACTCGCTCGCGTGGTGCACCTCCTCGAGCGCGTGCTGGAGGATCTTGCAGCGCAGGTGCGGGTCGTCGACCGCCTCGAGCGCGTGCAGGATTTGCCAGGCGCTGTCCGCCTCGGTCACGCCGAACCGGGCCAGCCGCGAGGCCCGGAAGCGGGCGAAGGGACGCCACGTCAGGGGCAGGAGCGCTCGGATCAGGATCCGGCGGGCGAGGAGGTACACGGAGGCTCCGGGAGCGCGCAGGGGGGTCGGTCGTACGGACGGTGCAAGCCGCGTGCCGGGCCGTCGACCCCCGAATGGGCCCTGGATCACCTGTTAGAGGTGCCCTTTCCCACAACAAGCTGGGGGGTCTGGCCCAGAGCCCCTCGCGGGCGGGTGGACGTCGTCGCCCCGCAGCCACCCCGCACCGGGGGGACCCCGCCGGGGCCGCCTGACCGAACCCTTCCACCTCGCCCGCGCCCTGCTCATCGCGCGGCAGGTCGGCTTCCCCCACCCCGTGCCACCGCCGGTGCAGTCGCCTGCCGGCGGCTCAGCGGCGTGCGAAGTGGCCCACCGGGCCGCGGCGCCGCCGTTAAGGGGGCCGGGCAGGAGCGAGCGATGGTCGTCGACGTGGTTGTCCCCGCGCTGGGGGAGTCGGTCAACGTGGTGTACGTGGCCAAGTGGCTGAAGAACGTCGGCGACAGCGTGGCCGTCGACGAGCCGCTGGTGTCGCTCGACTCCGACAAGGCCACCGTCGACGTGCCCTCACCGGCTTCGGGACGGGTGCTCTCGATCGCCGCCGCCGTGGGCGACGAGTTGCCGATCGGGGCGGCGTTGTTGTCGATCGAGGAGGGCGTGGCGGCGGCGCCGACCGGTGCGTCGAGTCGCCCGCCGGCCTCGGCTGCCCCGGCCGACGACGAGCTACCCGCTGCGAAACTAGGTCCCGCCGCCAGCACCGCGCTGGCCGGGGCGGGCGTCGCCACCTCGGCCGAGAGCGGCAGCGGCACCGGGGGCCGGGTCACCCGCGACGACGTGGACCGGGCGATCAAGGCCAAAGACGCCGCGCCGGTCGTGCCAGCCGTCGTGGGGCCTCCAGCCGCGCCCACCGTCGCCCTGGCCGACGAGGAGGTCGTCCCGATGAGCCGGGTGCGGCGTCGTATCGCCGAGCGGCTGGTGGAAGCGCAGCAAACGGCGGCGATCCTCACCACCTTCAACGAGGTCGACATGACCGCGGTGACGGCGCTCCGCGAGCGCTACCAACCCGCGTTCACCAAGAAATACGGGGTAAAGCTCGGCTTCATGTCGTTCTTCGTGAAGGCCAGCATCGACGCGCTCAAGGCCTACCCCGCCGCCAACGCCGAAATCCGCGGCACCGACATCGTCTACAAGCGCTACTACCACGTGGGCGTGGCCGTCTCCGGCCCGCGCGGCCTGGTCGTGCCGGTGCTCCGCGACGCCGACCGCCTGTCCTTCGCGGAGACCGAGCAGTCCATCGCCGCCCTGGGCGAGAGGGCGCGCGACAACGCGCTGGTGGCCGACGACCTCAGCGGCGGCAGCTTCACGGTCAGCAACGGGGGCATCTTCGGGTCGCTCATGAGCACCCCCATCCTCAACCCGCCGCAGGTCGCCATCCTCGGCATGCACAGCATCCAGAAGCGCGCGGTCGTGGTGAACGACACCATCGTGATCCGCCCGATGATGTACCTGGCGGTGAGCTACGACCACCGCCTGCTCGACGGTCGCGAGGCGGTGGGCTTCCTGGTCCGCATCAAGGAGTGCGTGGAGAACCCGGAGCGGATGTTGCTGGAGGTTTGAGCGGGGGGCGCGGAAACGCGCATCCCCTCGGCCGTCAGACCGAGGGTCGGTCGCCCGGTAGGGGCTTAGCAGCCGGTGGTGCTGACCCTCGCCCTCGCCCTGGGCTGCGACCCCGACGGGATCGACTCCGCCGACACGAGCGGGTCCGACCCGCGAGAATGGGAGGTCCTGTTCGACGACCTCCCCGGCGTGCTGCTCTCCGTCGGCGGTCGGGACAGTCGCGACATATGGGCGGTGGGCGCCGACGCCGGGGAGGGGACCGAGTTGCGCCACTGGTACGGCAACTCGTGGACGGCACCCGACCCCGGCGTGCACGGCGACCACTGGTGGGTC
>CAYHRZ010000055.1:0-16345 GCA_964359125.1 uncultured Klebsiella sp.
ACGCGCTGCCGTCGTCGCAGGCGTCGCCCACGGCCGCGAATCCCTCGGGCAGTGCGCAAGCGAGGACCGTGGTCCCGACCCCGTGCCCGTCGCGGTCGAGGTCGGCGTACCAGGTGGGGGCGTCGACCGCGTCGTCCTCGTCGACGCTGCCATCGCAGTCGTCGTCGAGGGTATTGCAGAACTCCAGCGCCGAGGGGCTCACGTCCGAGCGGGTGTCGTCGCAGTCGTCGGCGCTCTCTACCCAGCCTTCCGGCGCCTCGCAGGCGCTGGTGGTGTAGGCGGGGCTGCCGTGCCCGTCGCCGTCGTAGTCGATGTTCCACACGACGTCGGGGCAACCGGTCTGGACCGTGACGTCGATGCTTCCGCAGGCGAGTAGGAGCGAGACGATCATCCCGCCAGTGTAGCAGTTTCGAGGAATGGGTTGTGCGCCGGTGGCGCGAGCCCCGCTCCCTACGCCCCGCTCGCCCACCGCCACCGCAGGAGAAGCGAGAAATCCTCTGGTTCAACCCCGTAGTCCGCCACGTAGCCGACAGAGAGGCCGAGGGCGCCGCTCGGCCCCGCCGGGAACCAGGCCCCGGCCCGCGTGGTGAATCCCAGGTCGACCATGAACTGCGCCGGGCTGTTGCCGTGGTGCCCCAACCCCATCCAGCCCGTGGGCTCCACTTCCACGAACAGCTCCGGCGTGCCCACGTCGAAGCTCACCGAGGGACATACGGCCACCACGCCGAACGCCTCGGGCAGGTACTCCGGCTGCACCATGTAGCTCAGCCGGATCGCCCAGCGCACCATGCCAGTGTCGCGACTCCAGGCGACCTCCGGGCCCACCGAGAACAGCCGCGTGGGGGTGGCTGTCCCCGTGGCGACCCGGAGCGCCGCCGAGAACGCCGTGGGCTTGCCGCGCCAGGTGTAACGAGCCGCGCCATCAAAAAAACCCACCGACGGCCCGGTGTAGCCCCAGAACACCCCGCCGTCGTCGAAGTGGTACACCGGCACGTCGATGCCCGCCCCCGCGCGCACGTCGAAGTGCCTGGTGATCCCGTAGCCGGCAAACACTTCTGGCGTCACACTGCCGCCGTAGCCGTTGACCGGGAACACCGCGAGCCCGGGCTCCACCACGAGCTGCGCCGCCGCGGGCGCGGCTTCCAGACCGAGGAGTGGCTCGGCATGGGCGAACAGGGCCAGAAGTAGCATGGCGACAGGGTAGCGCAGCAGCAGCGCGGTCGCGTCGGCTCCTCGACCGGCGGTGGCGGGACGTTACGCCCCCCGCGCCATGACCCTCCCCCTCCTCCTCGCCGCCCTCGCGGCGGCCGAGTCGGTGGCCACGCCGCCGCGCACGCCGTCGATCCCCTTCACGAAGTACGAGCTTCCCAACGGCCTCGACGTCACTCTGGCACCGGATCACTCCGTGCCCTTTGCCTGCGTGAACGTCTGGTACAACGTGGGCAGTAAAGACGAGACGCCGGGGCGCTCGGGCTTCGCCCACCTGTTCGAACACCTGATGTTCAACGGCAGCAAACACCACGACGACGAGTTCTTCAAGCCGCTGCAACCGCTCGGCGCCCGGCTCAACGGCAGCACCAACCTCGACCGGACGAACTACTACGAGTGCCTGCCCGCCGAGCAGCTCCCGCTGGCGATGTTCCTGGAGGCCGACCGCATGGGCTGGCTGCTCCCGGCGCTCACCGGGGAGAAGCTGGCCAACCAGAAGGAGGTCGTCCGCAACGAGCGGCGGCAGAACTACGACAACCGCCCCTACGGCACCGCGTGGTTGTCGTTGTTGAAGAACACCTTCCCGGCCGGTCACCCCTACCACATCGCCACCATCGGCCTGCACGAGGAGATCGACGCCGCCACGCTCGACGACGTGAAGGCGTTCTTCACCAAGTGGTACCTCCCCAACAACGCCTCGCTGGTGATCACCGGCGACTTCGAGGACGCGACGGCGCGGGCGCTGGTCGACCAGTACTTCGCGCCGGTGCCCCGCGGGCCGGACCCCGAGCGCACGCCTCCCGCTCCTGCCCGCTTCGAGAGAGAGGTCCAGGTGCGCGTGGCCGAGGAGGTGCCCTTCGAGCAGGTGTGGATGGTGTGGCACACGCCGGCCCTGTTCGCGCCCGGCGACGCGGAGTTGGACCTGCTGTCGTCGGCGCTGGGCGACGGCAAGGAGAGCCCGCTGTACCAGTCGCTGGTGATCGAAAAGAAGTTGGCCCAGGACGTCAGCATCCGGCAGAACTCCCTGGCGTACCAGAGTTTCCTCGTCATCAACGCCACCGCCTCGACCGGGCACACCGCCGCCGAGATCGTGGCCGCCGTCGACGAGGTGCTGGCCGCCGCCCGGGAACGAGGCGTGAGCGCCAACGACTTGGCCGTGGGCCTCACCAACTACGAGGTGGGCTTCTTCGCGAACATCACCACGATCCAGGGCAAGGCCGACCTGCTCAACAACTACAACACCCGCACCGCCGACCCCGGCTACCTCGGCAAGGACCTGGCGCGGTACCGCGCGGCCACCCCCGAAGCGGTGAACGCCGCGTTCCGGGAGTGGATCGTCCCGGACCGCCGCCTGGTGCTGGTGTACGGCCCGGAGGCCCAGTGATCACGCTCCTGCTCGCGCTCGCCTGCGCCCCCAAGCCCGCCCCGGTCGTCGAGGCGCCGCCCGCGCCCCCGGTGTACGTGCCCACGCCGCCCTCGGCGCTGCCCGCGCGCCCCTTCACGGTGCCGCCGGTGGCCGAGGGGAAACTCCAGAACGGCGCCCGGGTGGCCGTGGTGGAGAACCACGAGACGCCACTGGTGTCGCTGATCGTGAGCCTCCAGGCCGGCTCCCTGACCGATCCGAAGGGCAAGGCCGGGTTGGCCGCCGTCACGATGGACATGCTCAACGAGGGCGCGGGGAAGCGCGACGCGCTGGGCATCAGCGCCGAACTCCGCCGCATGGGATCCGGGCTCGACAGCCAGGGCGGCAGCGACGGCGGCAGCGTGTCGATCTCGTGCCTCCGCGAGCAACTCGAGCCCACGCTGGACGTGCTGGCCGACGTGCTCTTGCGCCCCACCTTCCCCGCCAAGGAGTGGGACCGGGTCCGCCGGCTCTGGAACGACGACCTCGCCGATGCCCGCAACTCGCCCGCCCGCATCGCGGACCGGGTGATGCAGCGGGTGCTCTTCGGCGAGGCCTACCGGGGCCTGCGGTACGACGAGACGTCGCTCGAGGCGATCACCGTGGCCGACATGAGGGCCTGGCACAAGAAGTACCTGTCACCCGCCCAGGCGCTGGTGCTCGTCGGCGGCGACGTCACCCTGGCCGAGGTGGTGCCGATGCTCGACGCCCGCCTCGGTAAGTGGACAACCCCCGCGCCAAAACTACCCTCCTCGCCCAAGGCTAATCCACCGACGGCCACGACCGTCCACCTCGTCGACAAGCCCGACGCGCCCCAGTCGGTGGTCCGCGCCGCCGCCTACGTGTTGAACCCCGGGGACAGCGACTGGTCCGCGCTCTCGGTGGCCAACACCGCCCTGGGCGGCCAGTTCGCCTCGCGCATCAACCTCAACCTGCGCGAGAAGCAGGGCATCACCTACGGCGCGCGAACCTCGGTGGGCTACGACATGGCCGGCGGGAGCTGGTCGTTCTCGGCCAACATCCACTCCGAGAAAACCGGTCTTGGGCTCACGGAGTTCTTCAAGGAGGTCCGCGAGGCGCGGGCGGCGCGCCCCCTGACGCCCGCCGAGGTTGAGGAGGGGCGAGGCGCCTCGCTCAACGGCTACGCGCTGCGCTTCGAGACGCCGGACTACATGCTGGGCCAGGTCGACGCGATGTGGACCTACAACCTGCCCAGCGACTGGGTGAGCGGCTACCTCGGGCGGGTGAGCGCCGTCACCCCGGAGAGCGCCCAGGCCGCGCTGGCCGCGCGGGTGGACCCCGACAAGCTGGCCCTTGTCGTGGTAGGGAGCGCGGCCGTGGTGCGGCCGCAGGTCGAGGCCCTGGGACTCCCCGTCGTCCTGCACGACGTCAACGGCAACGTCACCGGAGCACGCTGATGGGTATCGAGAGCCGCTACATCTGGATGGACGGCAAGCTCGTCCCCTACGAAGAAGCCAACGTGCACGTCCTCTCCCACACCCTGCACTACGGCCTGGGTGTCTTCGAGGGCATCCGCAGCTACCGGCAGACTCCCGGCGGCGGCGGCGGTGTCTTCAAGCTCGACGAGCACATCCGTCGACTCGACGACAGCGCAAAGATGTGTCGTATGGAGCTTCGTTTCTCCCGCGAGGAGCTGAAGCAGGCGTGCCTCGAGACGCTCGCCGCGAACGACATGCCCGAGGCCTACATCCGGCCGATCATCTACTTCGGACGCGGGAAGATGGGACTGGGCGCGCGCGACAACCCCGTGCACGTGGCGATCGCGGTGTGGGACTGGGGCCGGTACCTCGGGGAGCAGGGCATCCGCGAGGGCATCCGCGTGCAGACCAGTACGTTCACCCGGCACCACGTCAACAGCAACTTGCAGCGGGCCAAGGTCATCGGCCACTACGTCAACAGCATCCTCGCCCGCTACGAGGCAAACGACAACGGTTACGACGAAGCGATCATGCTCGACGGCTCAGGCTACGTGGCCGAGGGGACCGGCGAGAACCTCTTCGTAGCCCGCGACGGCGTCGTGAAGACCCCGCCGGTGGTCAACATCCTCGGCGGCATCACTCGCCGCACCGCGATCGACATCCTCAAGCACGAGGGCATCCCGGTCCACGAGATGCACTTCGGTCGCGACGCGCTCTACGTCGCGGACGAGGTGTTCCTCACCGGGACGGCGGCGGAGGTCACCCCCGTGCGCGAGGTGGATCGCCGCGCGGTGGGGACACCGGGCCCGATCACGCACAAGGTGCAGGACGTGTACCAGCGCGGCGTGCGCGGCGAGGTCGACTGGCTGCGGCCCTACATCACCTCGTACTGAGCGGTGCCCGACCGGCGCATCCACCCCGGTTGACGCGGCTGCGATAAGCTCCCCGCTCCCGCCACCCGAGCCCGATGCCGATCCGTCCCCCCAACCTCGACGACCGTCGCTACGACGACATTCTCCGCGAGGCCCGCGCGCTGATCCCGCAGTACTCGCCGGAGTGGACCAACCTCTCCGACGCCGACCCGGGCATGACCCTGGTGCAGTTGTTCTCCTGGATGACGGAGATGATCGTCTTCCGGCTGAACCAGGTACCCGACAAGACCTACATCCACTTTCTCAATTTCATCGGTGAGGAGCGCAAGCCGGCGCGACCGTCCGCCGCACCGGTCACCTTCGTGCTGCGACAGGACCGCGCCGTGGAGGTCCCGGCGCACGCCCGGTGCGCCACCCGGCAACGAGAAGACAGCACGGCCGTCGACTTCGTCACCGTGGACCAGGTCACCATCCACCCCGCCACGATCACGAGGGTGATGGCCGTCCGCGGCGGGCAACGCCCGGCGGTGCGGGAAGTGCCCTTCGCCCACCTCCGCGACAACCGCTCGGCGCTCTTGTTCGGCGGCGGGCGCGGCGTCGACGTCTTCGACCTGGACCCCATCGACTACGGCCCCGAGGCCTACACGCCGGACCAGTTGTTCTACGTGGCTCACGACGACTTCCGCATCATGGACATCGAGCCCGACGGCGAGCGGCCGCTGGGGCAGGTCCGCGTCCGCCGGTCCGGCGGCGACACCGACAACATCTCGGTCGCCTCGTTCTTCGCCTGGGAGTACCCCACCGCCGACGGCTGGATGCCGATCTCCACGGACCTGGACCCCGAGGAGTCGCTCGGACTGCCCGAGAGCAACCTCGTGAGCGCGCTGCCCGGCATCGTGCAGGTGAACAGCTTCGGCAACCACCAGCCTTTCCCGCTGCCCGAGGCGGTGGCGAGCGCGAAGTGGTGGATCCGGGGTCGCCTCGACTACGAGCGCTGGATCGCCACGCGCATGCAGGAGGATCTCGAGATCACCTGGCGCGACGACCGCGGCGGCGAGGAACGCCCGATCAACAACTGGGAGGTCCGTCCCACCGGTCGAACGCTGGAGTTCTTCCTGCAAGACGTGCCCCCGATCAAGGGCGGCTGGGTGGTGCGCTTCGCCCTGGTGGACCGCGGCGTCCCGGCGGGCCGAAACGGCTACTTGCCGCGTTATCGCTGGTATTATCGCCGGGGCGAGGGCTGGGAGGAGATCCCCCGTGAGCGCGTGCGCTCCGAGGGCACCGTGGTGCTGGTCACCGGCCCGCTGACCGACATGGCCACCGACGGCTACAACCTCCGTGCCGAGCGCATCGAGACGGTGTTCCTCCAGGGGTTCGTCCCCGAGTTGGAACTCGAGCTCACGTGGGTCCGTCCCATCGAGTTGGACATGTTCTGCGGCGACGACCCCCGGCGCTTGGAGCCCCTGCTCGTCGACGAGGGGCCGTGGTCACCGTTCCAACTCGCGCCGATGATGCCGCCCACCATCGGCCGCAAGTGGTACGTCGGCAGCGACCTCTTCGAGAACCGCAAGCAAGAGCCGGTGGTCGTCGAACTCGACGTCAGCTTCGAGATGAACGGCACGGCGATCGCCGAGCCCACCAACCTCTACCTGCTGCAACTCACCTACCGGGCGGAGGACAACTGGCGGGTGGTGTGGTCCGAGGACAAGGTCTTCACCGGCTTCACCTTCGCCAACATCGACCCCGACGGCGCCAAGACCGCCGGGCCGCGGACCATCCGCCTGCTGCTCGATCCCAAGACCCAGCTCAAGGGCCTCGCGCGCCACGAGATCGACACCCGCGAGACCACCTGGCTGCGCTTGGAGTTGGTGAAGTCCTCGCTCACAGGCCAGGACGAGAAAAAACAACAACACCCCATTGTCCCCCGGATCCTCGCGATCCGCCTCGGCGTGCAGAGCGCGGTCGGCGCCAAGACCTACGACCAACCCATGCCCGGACCCCGGATGGCGCAGGTCGACGACCGGCCGGAGAACCCGCGGCTCACCCGCGCGATCACGCGCGCGGTGGGCCGCCTCGGTGAGCTCTACCCCTTCTTCCCGTTCGTGGAAATCAAGGAAGAGAACCAGTCCCTCTACTTCCAGTTCGACCGCCCGTTGCCGCCCGGGAAGCGCCACGTGATGCACGTCCGCACGCGCGGCGAGGCCTACCTCCCCGAGGGAGCCGAGGTCCAGTGGGAGATGCTGGAGGCGCAGCCCTTCGGCCGCTTCGTGTGGCGGCGCCTCCACGCGCCCGGCGAGGGCGCCGCGACGCCGTACCAGCTCACCCGGACCGGCACGCTCGAGTTCCCGCTGCCCGACACGCCCGCCGTGGGCCCCGACGGCTTCTGGCTGCGCGCCCGCTTTGCCCTGCCCGCGCGGACCGGGATCGAGGCCATCCCCCAGATGCCCCCGATCACCCACGTGCTGCTCAACACCGTCGAGGTGGTCAACCTCGTCACGGTGCGCACGGAGCGCTTCTCCGGCCTCGGCGTGCCGAACCAGGTGATTCAACTCCGCTACGCGCCGATCTTCCTGCACGACCTCGAGCACGAGCGCAGCCTCTTCGCCCGGCCGGAGAGTTTCCCCGACATCGTGGTCCTGGTGGAGAACCCCGACGGCTCGCGCGATCCCTGGTTCCGTGTGCCCGACGGCGACCTGCTCACCGCCAGCAAGGACGACCGGATCTTCGTGGTGGATCCCACGGAGGGCACGCTCACCTTCGGCAACGGCATCAGGGGGAAGATGCTGCCCGTCGGCAGCGCAAACGTGATCGTCGACACCTACCGGGTGGTCCCGGGGGCGAAGGGCAACGTGGGCGCCGGCGACATCAACGTCGTGGAGGGGTTCGCGGACCTCGTGAAGGCGGAGAACCTGCTCCCCGCCAGCGGCGGCCGCGACGCCGAGAGCATCGAGGAGATCATCCGGCGGGCGCCCAGCTTGCTCACCAACCGCGACCGTGCCGTCACACAAAACGACTTCGCGATCATCGCCCGCGAGGCCAGCGGCGAGGTGGCCCGGGCGTCGTGCGAGGGCAAGATGGGTGACGACGGCACCGTGGAGATCGTCATCCTGCCGCGCCGGCGGGAGGGCGAGAACTTCCCGGACCCGCTGCTCGGCACGGGCCTGCGCGACCACGTCCAGAGCTACCTCAAGAAACGCTGCCTGATCAACGTGAACCCCGTGGTGCGGCTGGCCCGGGGCATGCAGGTCGACGTGAGCGTGACGCTGAGGCTGCGCCCCAACGCCAACCTGCTCGCCGTCCGCGAGGCCGCCACGCGCTGGACCGAGGCCTTCCTCGACCCCTACGTGGGCGGGCTCGACGGGCTGGGGTGGCCGTTCAAGGGCACCCTCTACGCACAAGACTTCGCCCGCATGGTCGCCGACATCCCCGACGTGCGCCACGTCATCGACGTGCAGCTCTACGCGGTGACGGGCGACAGCAAGGCCCGCAGCGTGCCCGGCTGGGAGGGCGGCGAGGGCCTCCGGGAGCTGGCGCTGGTCGACGAGGACCTGCTCTCCGCGCGGCGCGTCCGCATCAAGACCGAGGAAGCCGAGTGACCCGATCGCTCACTCTCTACGGCCAGGGACCAGCCGGCGGGACGTCCGACTTCCGCTACCTGGAAGACGTCGTGCGCATCGGCTACCCGGTGCGCGAGGCGGTCACCTACCTCAACCGTCACGTCGGGAACCCCGTGGGGTACCGGCTGGTGGAGGCCCTGCGTGGCGAGCGGGCCGGCTGCGTGCGCAGCGTGGAGGTGCAACCCTCGGCCGGCGGGGAGCCCACCTACGTGCGCGCCCTGCGCACGCTGCCCGACGGCTCGCCCGCCAGCTACTACACCCCGGACGACTTGGTGAGCATCGTCGCCGAGGTGGTCACGCCGGACGGCCGCCCGGCCGGCGCCATCGGCGCGAAGGACAAGCTGGTGCTACACGTCCCGGTGCGGAGCTACCTGCGTTTCCTGCCCGGCTTGTTCCAGGGCGCCGTGCCCGCGCAGCGCCGCGACATCGTGCGTGCCGACGAGGTGAGCGCGCGGCGATGGGGAACCGGGGGACAGCAAGTCCACACCGTCGAAGTCCAGTCGTTCAACGCCGACGCCCTGCGGCGGTTCTTGTTCTTGTTCCAGCACGTGATGACCACCATCACCGACCGGATCGACGCGCTGCCGGGGCTCATCGACCCGGGCACCACCGACCCGCGCTTCTTGCCCTGGATCGCGAGTTGGGTGTCGTTCCCCCTCGACAGTTCCCTGCCCATCCACCAGCAGCGGGAGCTGGTCCGCCGCGCTATCCGCCTGTACCGCACCCGCGGCACGGTGGCCGGCGTCGAGGAGATGATCCGGGTGCTCACCGCGGCCCCCATCCGGGTGGCCGAGACGCAGAAGCCCAACATCTTCGTCCTCGGCCGGAGCACGCTGGCCGGGGGCAAGAACATCGAGGGGCGCTACGACAAGGGCGAACCTGCGGGCCACTTCATCTCAGAGCCGGGCCGCGCGCCCACCTCATTCTTCGCGCTCGTCCTCGAACCGCGCCCCGCGTTCAAGAAGCGCTTTGGCGAGCGGGCCGGCGGTGTGCTCCGCCGCATCGTGCAAGTCGTCTCCAGCGAAAAACCTGGCCACATCTCCTTCTCCATCCGTTTCGACAACGAGGGGACCCAAACTTGAACCCCAAGCAGATTTTCCAGCTCAGCCGCCTGCGGGCCTTCGAGGGGCTTTGCCTCACCGCGAAGGACCTCCAGGACGAACAGACGTACCACCGTCGCAACCTCCAGCGGCACGTGCTGTACATGCACGGGCACGGCATCGTGCAGGGTCTCCAGGTGGAGATCGAGCAGCGCAAGGACCGCTACGTGGCGGTGATCCAGGCCGGCTACGGCGTCACCCGCATAGGCCAGGGCGTGCTGCTCGGCGAGGCGGTGGCGGTCCCCCTCGAGGTGCCCCGCCAGGACGGCGAGTACATGCTGTGGCTGTTCCACGTCGAGGGTGTCGACGAGTCCGACAGCCGCAACAAGTTCGACACGGCCGAGACCGAGGCGGCGCGCATCAAGGAGGTGTGCGCGCCGAGGCTCCACGCCATCGACGAGGACCAACCCGACGCCGTCGCGCTCACGCGCATCAACGTGCGCCTCGGGCGCATGGTGCAAGTGCTCCTGCCCGTGCCCCGCGCCGGCCGGCAGGCCCGCGCCGCCGAGAGCTACCTCAAGCCGCGGGTGGTTGAGTTCATCCGCCTCAACAAGAACATCGTGAACAACCTGTTCCGCACCGCGCAGTTGCAGGAACTCGACCTCGGTGCCCTGGGGCTCTACGGCGCCCTGGTGTCGTCGGAGTTCATGCTCATCGAGGAGGGCACCAGCGACCGGGTGCTGTACCGCACGGCGGGCTCGCTCATCAACTACGCCCACGACTTCTACAACCCGATGCCCAAGACCATCGAGCGCATCGACAAGTTCAAGGAGTTCGTGCGTCGAGTGAACGCCGAGGTCCCCGGGCCGGACCAGGGCGACGAGATCTGGTTGCGCTGGTTCGACAAGTTCGAGCGCTTGCTCCAACCGCTGGCGAAGATCGCCGAGGAACTGGAAAAGACCGTCGAGGCGCAGCGGTAGGCCCCCGTGGACGCCTCCGTCGTCAACGTCCGCGTCCAGGTCATCGACCTGAAGAGCTTCGTCCTGGATCTCCAGGTGCCCACCTACCTGCCGGCGCGGGACCTCACGCAGCGCATCGCCCGCGACGCGGGGCTGGAGGCGCACTGGTCCGACGGCAAGCGACGGCTGTACTGGCTGCGCGCCCGGGGACGGCTCCTGCAAGACGACGAGAAGCTACAGGATCTCGGCGTGATCAACGGCGAGTTGGTGTACCTGTTGCCGGAGCCCCCCGCGGGCAGCGGCGTCGTAGAGCAGAGCCCCGAGTACCCGGAGACGCACGACTACGCCGGCGCCGGCTGGCTCACGCTGGTGGGCAGTTTCTTCGGCGTGACGTTGTGGGCGAACCTCTGGGGCATCGCGCTCACCGGCGACCGGGGGCTCTTGATCACCTCGTTGCCGGGCTTGGCGCTCGGCTTCTTGTGCACATCGATGTCGCGACACGCATGGGGTGGGAGCGCATCGCGCGTCCGCGTCGCGGCGACGGCCCTGGTGCTGACCGTGGCGATCACCTTCGTCGCCTTCCTCAGCCCCATCATCTTCAACGACGGCTCCGTGCCGATCTCTGGGGGCCTGTTCCTCGAGGTGTACGCCGACAGTCTCGTGGGGTTCATCCTCGGCGTGGTCGGCGTGTTTCTCGGCTGGCTGGCCTGGTGGGGCGCGGTCGAACCCCTGCCCGCGCGCGAGGTCGTGGTCCAGGAGCAGGCCGCGCAGGTCGTGGCCATCGTCCCCTGCGGGATCTGCGGCCAGGGCGTGGAGCCGTCGGTCCGGGTGGAGTGCGGCCACAACTGCGGCAAGGTCTTCCACCAGGGCTGCCACCGGGCAAAAGTGGCGATGTACCGGGGTGACAAGTCGAAGTGCGCGGTCTGTAGCCAGCGCGTCGCCTGAAATTCGCCAGGCGAATTGTAAAGAACCAAAAAACCATAGCGCGGTTGGGAGGCTGATCCCTCGATGTTGGGATCGTCAGGGTAGGAGAACCCATGCGCTACGCCCTTCTCGCTCTCTTCCTCGCCGCCTGCCCCGATACCAACGGCGGCAAGGACGACACCTCCGTCGACGACACCGACGACCCCGACACCGGCAACCCCGACGACACGGCCGTCGACGACACTGCCGAGACCGGCGACCCCCCCGACGCCGACGGCGACGGTTGGCCCGACGCCGAGGACTGCGACGACGGCAACCCCGCCATCTACCCGGGCGCCGACGAACACTGCGACGGCATCGACGAGGACTGCGACGGGACGGCCGACAACGACCCGGTCGAGGGCTTGTGGTACCGCGACGCCGACGCCGACACCTTCGGGACCGACACCGACCGCACCTACAGTTGTACGCAGCCCGAGGGCTACGTGGCCCAGGGCGGCGACTGCAACGACGACAACGACAGCGTCCACCCGGCGGCGAACGAGCACTGCGACGGAGCCGACGAGGACTGCAACGGGCGGGTCGACGACGACGCGCTCGACGGCGTGCTTTACTACCTCGACGGCGACGCCGACGGCCACGGCGACGCCAGCGTGACCGAGCACTTCTGCACCGAGCCGACCACCCACGTCCTGGCCGACGACGACTGCGACGACGCCGATGGCACCACCTACCCGGGTGCCGACGAGGTGTGCGAGGACGGGGCGGACAACGGCTGCGACGGCGTGGACGACTGTGCCCCGGCGGGGGCCTACCTGCCCCCCGACGCGGGCGTGACCCTGCTGGGTACCGCCGAGAAGGCCTTCGTCGGCTCCGGACTCTACGCTGGGGACCTCGACGGCGACGGCCAGGCCGACTTGACCGTGGGCGCCTACGGGCACAACCCCGGCGGGCAGAACCTCACCGGCCAGGCCTACGTCTTCTACGGCCCCCTCGACGGCTCCGAGACCCTGGCGAGCGCGAGCGCGACCGTGCTCGGCTCCGCTGCCGACGACGCCCTCGGCTGGTCGCTCGCGGGCGGCGACTTCGACGCCGACGGGATCCCGGACCTGGTCGTTGGCGCCTTCGGCGCGGAGATCGAGGGCAACGAGGACGGCGGCGCGGCCTACGTCTTCGCGGGCGGCCTGGCGGGCGCCTACAGCGCCGACGACGCGTGGAGCACCGTCGCGGGCGAGCGCGCCGATGACTACGCGGGGTGGTCGGTGGCCAGCGCGGGGGGCGACCTCCTGGTGTCCGCGCCCCTGTCGGACCAGACCGGGAGCGACGCCGGCGCCGTGGGCGTGTTCTCGACCGGCGCCGGCATGGTCGACTTCTACACCGGCGCGAACGCCTTGTTCACGGGCAGCGCGGACGGGGACCAGGCCGGCTACGCCGTCGCCAGCGGCGACGTCGACGGCGACGGCACCGCCGACATTGTGGTGGGCGCGCCCTACGCGAGCACGGGAGGCCTGGTGTACGTGGTCTTCGGGGCGAGCATGGCCTCGATGAGCCTCGACGGGTCCGACGTGGTCGTCACCGCCACGGGGACCGACGACCGGCTCGGCATCTCGCTGGCGACGGGCGACACCGACGGTGACGGGCGCGACGACGTGATCGCGGGCGCCGACTACAACGACGACGGTGCCACCGACGCTGGGATCGCGTACGTGCTGCCGGGCCTGGCGCTAGGCGTGGTGTCGGCGGGCACGGCCGACGCCACGTTCACCGGCGCCGCCGCCAGCGACTACGCCGGGCGGAGCGTGGGCCTCGCGGGCGACGTGAACGCCGACGGCACCGTGGACCTGTTGGTGGGTGCCACCGCCTTCGACAGCAGCGGCGGTGCTGGGGTCGGCGCCGCCTACCTGGCGTACGGGCCGCTGCTCGGCGCACGAACCCTCGGGAGCCCAGACGCCAGCTACCAAGGCGGCAACGCCAGCGACGCGGCGGGACACCGGGTGGCGGGTGCGGACCTCGACGGCGACGGGTACGACGACGTGCTCACCAGCGCCATGGGGCGCGACGACGGCGGCACCAACGCGGGCGGGGTGTACGGGTGGTGGGGCACCGCCCAGTAGCCCTGCGCGCTCAGCCCACCTCCACCCAGGCGGCCTTCAACAGGTTCAGCACGGCGCCCTCGCCGGCCTCTCGGGCGTGCGCGGCGACCCGGCCGATGGCCGCCCGGCGCTCGACCGCGCCTGGCAGCGACTGCAACCGGCAGAGTTGAATCCACGCCATGCCGTAGGGGCCGCTGATGGCGCCCGGGGGCACCGGCACGGTGGTGGCCGCGGCCGGCCCGGCGGACGCCATCACGGCCGCGAGCCGGCCCAGGGCCGCGTCGGGGCCGTCGACCCGGGCCAGGACGGGCACGGCAGCCGCCGCGCCGTCGATCCGCGCCGCCCAGGCCGCGTGGTGCAGGGTGGTGCCCGCCATCGCGAGCACCCGCGCCTCCGCCGTGCGGCCTCGCTCCACCAGCGACGCGACCTGCTGGACGTCGTGGCCCGGCGGGGAACCGTCGGCCGGCGCCGCCGCCTCCGGCAGCAAGAGGCCGGCCACCCGGCCTACCGCCTGGTCGCGCAGCAGGGCGACCAAGGGGGCAATACCCGCCGCCGCCGCGGCCAGTTCCTCCACCTCGGCCACGTCGCCGCGGGCGGCCGCCGCCTCGATCCGCCCCCCCACCTCGACGAGGCGCCGGGCGGCGCTGCGCAGGCCTTCGTCCAACTCGGCGACCACCCCCTCGGCGAGGCCGTCCGGCATCCAGGGCCAGGCGGCGAGCGCGGCCGACGCCCCCTCCACCTGCGCCACCCCGACGGCCGCGAGCAGCACGTTCATGCGGTCGTAGAGGGCCGAGAGCCCCGGGAGTTCGGCGGTGCCGGAGTCCGGCGCACCGGCGGCGAGGATCCCGTCGATGAAGGCGAGCGCGGGATCCGGGTCGACGGCGGGTACCGGCGCCCGCCACCCCTCGATCGACGGGACCGGACCGAGGCGAGAAGCGCGGCGCACCGCGTGGAGGGCCGCACCGTGCGGCGCGGGGACGTCCACCGGTGACACCGGCGGCACCGCCTCCCCCAGCACCGTCGCCAGCAGGTCCGGCGCACCGAGCCGCCCGCTGGGTGCCAACGCCGCCGCCGCTTGTTCCACCCGCGCCCGCGCCCGCTGGTCGCCCGCGACGTCGACCACGGCGTGCCAGCCCACGCCAAGCGGCGCCTGCTCCCGCTCGTCGATCGCCAGCTCCCGGGCCACGGCAAGAACCAGCGACTCGCCCTCGTGCACACCCAGGTCCGCCGCGAGCGCAGCGAGTGCCCGCCCCTCGGCGTGGGGCGCGTGCTCGGCGAGGAACCGCACCATGGCCCGGGCCCGCGACCACACCGGGTCGGCTTGGCCGTCAGCCGCCAGGACCCGTCGCGACACCAACCGCCCGACGTGCCGCAGCCCCCGGCTGAGCGTCGCCGGCGACCCCCGCGCGTCCCCCAGGGCCGCCCTGGCCGCCACGAGCGATGCCAATGCCTCGGGGTCCGGCTCCTCGGCGCCGTCGACGTCTTCGAGGTCCACGTCCTCGTCCGGGTCGGGCAGGACCGGCATCGGGCGCCACCGCGGCCCACCGACCGCGATCACCTCGCCGTCGTCGTCGCCGTCACCGCCGAAGTACTTGCCAACTGCCCACGGCGAGCCCCCGGGACCGCCGCCCCCACCACCGCCGGTGGAGAAGGAGGGGAGCACGTGCTCGATCTCCCCGGCTTCCTTCTCCTCACCCTCTTCCTCGACTTCTTCCTCGCGCGCCTCGTCGAGCGTGGCCTCCGCGCTGGTGGTCGCGGTGTCGGTCTCGGTGCCCTGTTTGACCATCGCCGCGAGCGCGCTGTTGCCCATCCCCTTCTGCAACTGGGCGGCCACCTCCGCGTCGACTTCCTTCCCCCCCTGCGCCTTCTCGAGCGCCCGCTGGGCATCCTGCGCACGCGCGTCGAGGTTCTTGTCCATCTGCTGGCGGGCGAGCTTCTCCGAGGGCAGCTCGATCGCCTTGCCGTCGGGTCGCTTGCCGTGTCCCTGTCCCACGGGGCCAGCGTAGCGCGCGGCCGCGTCATACAGTACGCGGCGGAAGCCACAGCGCATGGACTCGATCGCCGGCTACGCACCCACGGGGCGCCAACTGCTCGGGCCCGGCTCCGACCTCGTCGAGCTGTCGGGCGCCGACGGCCGGCGCTACACCGCCGTGGTCTTCCACCCCGAGTACCGCGCGCACAACGCCATCAACGCCGCCCTCGACGTGGTGGAGAGTTTCCTCGAGGCGCCGATGGTCGACGGGCTCGGGGAGTTGGTCGCCCACGACCGGCCGGGCGCGGGCTTCGTCTACGCCACGGGCCAGGCGTGGAGCGTGGCGGAGGTGATTCGCCTGCTCAGCGACCTCGGCGAGTGCGCCGGGGTGCGTGCCGGCGTGGAGTTGATGAAGCAGTGCGGCACCATCCTCGTCGAGGCGGCCGAGGTGGGGGAGAGCGCCGGGGTGTACAGCCACGGCGGGCTCACGCCCTGGCGCGTGCTCCTCGACGCCGAGGGCCGGGTCAACATCATCGGGCACGCCCTGCCACAGGTCGAGATCCTGGTGTTCCACGAGTCGCCCGACCGGATCCCGCGGGAAGACGCGTTCCGCTACTGCCCGCCAGAGCGCATCGAGGCCCGGCGGGAGAATTTCACCTCGGACTTGTTCGGCCTCGCGCTCATCGCCTTCGAACTGATCACCGGCCGACCGGTGTACGACGGGCTGATCAACGACATCCGGATCAAGGCGGCCCGCGGCGAGGGGAGCCGGCGGCTGCAGCAGTTCCGGGAGCAGATCCCGCCGCAGGTGCGCGAGT
>CAYHRZ010000056.1:0-11905 GCA_964359125.1 uncultured Klebsiella sp.
CAAGATCCTCGTCGTCCAGCTTCGGCGCGTCCAGAAGCTGCTGACGGACCGGCAACTCTCCCTCGAGTTGTCCGACGCCGCCATGCACGCCATCGCCGAGGCGGGTTTCGACCCGCAGTTCGGCGCCCGCCCGCTCAAGCGCGCCATCCAGACCCACCTGCTCAACCCGATGAGCAAGGCCATCGTCGCCGGCGGCTATGGCGCGGGCGACAAGGTGAAGGTCGACGTCGAGAGCATCGACGGTGTCGAGAACATCACGTTCGAGCGCGTCCCGGCCCCGCCGGAGCCCTAGGCGGCGCCCAGGCCCCGCCGGGCCCCAGAGGGCGGGCCCCGGGCGCCAGCCCTACGTGTACTCGCCCACGATGTAGCGGTGTAAGTCCTCCACCTGCTGGTGGAGCGTCACCGTCACCCAGCGCGTGAGGTCGCCGATCGACACCAGCCCGACGAGGTGTCCGTCGTCGACGACCGGCAGGTGCCGCGTTCGCCGGTCCGTCATCAGCGCCATCGCCGTGCCTACCGCCACGTCGGGCGACACCGCCGGCGGGTCTGGCTCCATCACCTCCGCCAGCGACGTCGACAGCGGCACGCACCGCCCGGACGCCAGCGCGGCGAGCAGGTGTCGCTCGCCCACGAGGCCCACGACCCGCGCGCCCTCGCACACCACTACGCTGCCCACACCTTCCCCGAGCATCAGCTCCAGGGCGGTGGCCACGCTGGTGGTCGGCGCCAGGACATGGACAACGCGGCCCTTGTGCTCCAGAACTTGTCGAATCGGGGTGCGCATGGCTGCTCCTCGGGTTGAGCGGCCGGGCAGGGGACAGGGGCGACGGTGGCGGGGGGAACGCAGCGGGGCCGCTACCCATACCATACGCCTCTTGCCCCCCGCGGCGAAACGCCACGGCCGCGCGTGAAAGGCGACCGTAAGGTTTGCTACCGCGTGAGCGTCCGCGAGTAGTTCATCGCGCCGTCCTTGTCCCAGAACTCGACGGTCATCTGCTCCCCCTGGATTTGCACCCACGCAAAACCCTCGACGTCCGACTCGAACCAGGTGGTGTTGCCGCGGCCGACGATGTCGGTGGTCTTGGCGCCGGCCCCGCTGACGATCAACTCCGTGCCGTCGACCGCCTCCACCCACTCGCGCAGGTGGTCGTGCCCCGAGAAGTACACGTCGGCCTGGCCACGGATGTTCGCGTCGAAGAAGTCTTCGACCGCCGCCCCGTTGGCGATGGGCAACCACTCGAAGCCCTCGTACTCGCCCGCGTTGCCGTGCTGCCCCTCGCTCCGGTAACAGTGGTGGCCGAAGGCGATCTTCCAGCGCGCGGTGCTGGCGTTGAGCACGCTGGTGAGCCAGGTGCCCTGCTCGCTGCCGAAGCCCCAGAAAATCGAGTTGGTGTCGAGCCCGAAGAGGTCGAGCTCGCCCAGCGAGACGGTGTAGTACTCGTCGGGCATGGTCCACTTCTCGGAGTAGTCGGTGTACTCCACCTGGTAGGGGCCCTTCCAGAACTCGTAGCCGGCGCCGTCACCGCCGTAGTCGTGGTTGCCGAGGACCACGTAGAAGGGAAAATCAAGCTCCGCGTACGGGAGTTCAAACTTCTCCTGGAACTGCTCGTCGTCGGGGCCATCAACGCCACTGTCGTAGATGTTGTCGCCCAGGTAGAGGGCGAAGTCGCAACCCTGGGCGTCGCAGACGGTCTTGATCACGTCGGCCACCGCGTACTGGTCGCTGTTGCCCTCGCCGGCGTCCCCGAGGGCCACGAAGCGAGCGATCACCGGCTCGGGCTCGGGCTCCTGCTCGGCCGAGTCGCCCGAGCCGCCCGAGTCGGGCGGCGGCTCCTCGGTGTCGTCGGTGTGCTCGGTGTCGTCGACCGGCCCGCTGTCGACCGTGTCGACCGTGCCGGTCTCGCTGTCGAGGAACTCGCCACCCGCCGAGTCGACGGGATCGCCATTCTTCACCGTGGACGGCTCGTCACAACCGAGGATCAAGATCAACATCACGCCGTCGCTAACGAAACCGCGACACCCGCGCCGCCCCGAGGGGCGCGCGTCCGCGAAAAGTCCGCAGACCACGGTTGCGGCACGCGACTTGCAACACCACCGGCTAGGAGAACGCGATGCGCTACCTCGTCACCCTCGTGTTGCTCGGATGCCCCGTGATCGACGACGACACCGGCAACGCAAACGCCTGCACCGAGATCGCGGTGGGCTCGGTCAGCCTCACCGTGGTCGACGAGGGAGGCGAAGCGGTGGCCGGTGCGACCGTGACCTACACGGTGGACGGCGGCGAGGTGCTCGCGTGCGACGACCTCGCCGAGGGACAGTGGGTGTGCGGCTGGGAGGTGGCCGGGTCGATTCAGGTGACGGTGGCCATGGACGGCTACGAGACCCACACCGAGACCGTCGACATCGGCATGACCGACGACGGGTGCCACGTCGTCGGGGAGGTGTTGGACGTCGTCTTGCTCGAGCGGGTGTGCACCGCTGAGTACGTGCCCGCCGTGCTCGCCACGCTCGCAGGCGCCAGCGGCGAGACGCTGGAGGACCCCGAGGTCACCTGGTCGTTGCCGAACGCCGACATGGCGCCGCAGCCCTGCACGCAGGACGGCGAGCAGTGGATCTGCGCCGAGGAAACCACCGGCGAGATCGAGATCTGGGGCACCGCCAGCGGGCACGACACCGCCTTCGAGTTGGTCGACGTCCCACTCGACGAGGCCGAGTGCCACCCGGTCACCCAGGAAGTTGCGCTGGTGGTCGACTGGCTACCGGACTAGAGAATCAGGTCGAGAAACGCCGGACGTTGGTGTCGACCCCCACGCGAGCCGCCGGTGGCTCCAGGTCGACCCCGTCGCCGCGCGCCAGGGAGGCGAACACCTCGTTCGCCTCGGTGGCGTGTTTGTCGAGGCGATCCACCCAGCCGAGCACCGTGCCCGCGTTCTCGCCGCAAAGGAGGCGCTCCTTGCGGCCCCGGCTGTCGCGCGGCGGCGCGACCACGCGCAGGGCCGGCCGCGCCACCGGCTGGGCAGCCAGGACGAGCCGGGCGTAGGTGAGCCCTTGCCAGCGCAGGCCAGCGGCCCGCGCGACCGGGTGCAACCACGGTGGGAGGTCGACCGGCACGTCGTCGTGACACCAGTCCGCAGGCCGAGCGAGGAGGGGGCAGGGCCGCCCGTGGGTACACGGCGCGACCACCGGCGTGCCGCCTGCCACCAGGAGGTCCCTGACGGCCTGCAGGTGCCGCGCCGACGCCCTCAGCGCCGGCTCCACCACCACCACGCGACCCCCGGGCAAGAGCCGCGACACGTCGGCGCGGAGCCGCCGGGCGTGGGCCTCCGCGCGCGGCCCGGCGGCCAGGTGGCGATCCATCTCGACGAGGACGTTGCTGGTCAGCACCACGTCGGCAGCGGGCGGCGTGCCGCGCCCCACCCGCACCCCGGGGAGCGCACCGAGCACCCTCTCGGCGACAGCCAGCCCAGCGGCGTCCTGGTCGCCCACGTGGACCTCCAGCGGCGCCGACACCCCCCGGGCCCGCAAGCCGAGCGCCGCGCCCAGGGCGCTGGCACCGAGCCCAGCACCGAAGTCGTGGAGGTGTAGCGCGGCGCCAGCGCCCCACCAGAACGGGATGTCGCGCAGCGCGGACGAGACCTTGGCTGCGTCACGCACCAGGAAGAAGTGGAGCCGTGCGGCGGTGAGTTCACGTGTCCACCGGCGGGGGAAGCGAGCCTCGTTGTACGCGTCGGACAGCGCCCGGACGGCCGCGGGCAGCCCCGCCCAGGAGGAGCGGGGCACGTCGATGGCATCCGCCACGGCGTCGAGCCGGGCACGCCACTCCTCGCCGAGCGCGACGCTCACGCCGGGTGCTTGGCGGCGAAGGCGATCCAGTAGCCGCGGATGGCCTCCGGTGGGGGATCGTCGGCCAGGCGGCGGCGGATCTCGGCGGCGGCGCGGCGCTCCACGTCGGCCATGTCGATCGCGCGGCCCGCGACCTGTCGGTAGCCCGCCACGAAGGCGTCACGGGCCCGGGGGTTCATCACGAACACGCTCACCTGCATCTCGACGAAGTCGGCCTCCGGCGGACCCCAGCGGGCGCAGGTCCAGTCGACCACCCCGGTCACCTCCCATGTCATGCCCAGGCGCGGCCGCCCCAGCATGTTGCCCAGGTGGAAGTCCATGTGCAGCAACCGCGCGCTGTCGGCGTCGGAACCCGGGAGGTCGGGCAAGCCGCCCCCGCCGGGCGGGCGCTTCACACCGTGGAGCGAGGCCAGGGCGCGCCCCATGGAGAGGCAAACGTTGACCAGCATCTCGGCGTCGAGTTGTCCGCGCTCGAGGGCCTGCTCCGCGGTGACGCCGGGCAGGACGTCCATCGTCGCGCACGGCGGGTTCGACGCGTGGACCTCGTAGTTGCCCGGCACCGGGACGCCCCGCGCGTGGTGGACTGCCCAGGCCTCACAGTGAAGGCGCTCGGCGGCGCTCCGGCTCGGGTCCCAGGGGTCGGGCAAGGCGTCGACCCGCGGCAGCTTCAACATGCGCTCGCCGCGCGCCAGCGCCACCCGGAAGATGTGGTGTTCACGGCCATCCCGGACGTGCACCGCCCGGGCCTCGGGCTCCCCGAGTGACTGGAGCACAGCGTCAAGCCGCTCGTCGCGATCGTCCACTGCCGGCGCTTCTAACCCGGCGCCGGGATGTGTTACCCGCCGGTCCCGATGTCCCTGTCGCTCGACCTCGCGCGGCTCGTCGCGCACCGCCGCTTGTCGCCGGCCCAGAAGGCGCGCATGAGCGCCCTGGTGTACCGCGACGCCGGTCACGGCTACGACGCCTTCGGGATGCACCCCGACGTCGTGGCCATGGGCGAGGCCATCCTGGGCCCGCTCTACGACCGCTACTTCCGCGTGATTTCCAAGGGCCACGAGCACATCCCGGCCACCGGGCCGGCGATCGTCGCGGGCAACCACTCCGGCGCCCTACCGGCCGACGCCGCGATGGCCTGGCTCGACGTGCTGCGAAACAGCGACCCGCCACGGGTCGCCCGGGCGGTGGCGGATCACTTCGTGCCGATGCTGCCGGTGATCGGGATGTTGTTCGCGCGGGGCGGCATGGTGGGCGGCTCGCGGGGCAACGCGCGCACGCTCTTGGAGTCGGGCGAGTTGCTGCTGATTTTCCCCGAGGGCGTCCCCGGCATCGCCAAGCACTTCAAGGACCGGTACCGCTTGCAAGACTGGCGCGTGGGCCACGTCGAGCTGGCGATTCGCCACTCGGCGCCCGTGGTGCCCCTGGGCATCGTGGGCCCTGAGGAACAGATGCCGCAGCTTGGGCGCATCCCGATCGCGTTCATGGGCGCGCCGTTCATCCCCATCACGCTCACGCCGCTGCCCATGCCTGTCCGCTACCACCTGCGGTATGGCCCCGCGATCCGCACCGACCTGGACTACCGGCCCGAGCACGCCGACGACCCCGGGGCGGTCCGCGAGGCCTCGGCGCGGGTGAAGGCCGCCGTCCAGGCGCTGGTCGACGAGGGCCTCCGCGAGCGGACCGGCATCTTCTCGTGAGCGGCGGCGTCCTGGTGACGGGGGCCGACGCCCCGATCGGCGAGCGCCTGGTGCGCGGGCTGCTCGATGACGAGGGCGTGTCGCACGTCATCGCCGTGGGCGCCCGCCCGCTGGAAGAGGCCCTGCCGTTCACCCACGACCGGCGCCTCACCTACTTGTCGGTGGACCTCCGGCGCGAGCGGCGCGTGCGCGAGTTGTTGTTCGGGCCGGCGCGCGACCTCGGCATCACGACCGTGATCCACACGGCGATGGGTCGCGGAGCCAGCGAAGAGGGCAAGAGCGTCCACCTGTGGAACGTCGAGGCAACCCGCGACCTGCTCACGCTCTGCGAGCGGCACCCCACCATCAAGACCTTCGTGCTCCGCAGCTACGCCGAGGTCTACCAGGTCCAGGCCGACCTCCCGGTGCTCATCGGCGAGGACCACCCGCTCAACCTCTCGCCCAACGCCCCGCAGTACGTGCGCGACCGGGTGGAGGCGGACCTGCACGCGTGCGTACGGATGGGGCTCTCGTCTCTCCGAATCGTGGTGCTGCGCTGCGCGGAGGCACTGGGCCCGGGAACCGGCTCACAGTTGTTCGATTACCTCGCCTCGCCGGTGTGTTTCCGGCCGGTGGGCTACGACCCCATGCTCAACCTGATGAGCGTCGGGGACCTCGTGGCGGCCTTGCGCCTCGCCAGCGTCGCGAAGGACCAGGGGGTGTTCAACATCCCCGGCGCCGACACGCTGCCGCTGTCGCTGTGCATCCGGAAGTGGGGCCGCGCGGCGATTCCCGTGCCCGGCGCGTGGATGACGCCGCTGTACCGCTGGCGCCGGCAGTGGCGCGGCCACGATTTCTCCTACGGGATGAATCGCCGGCGGTTCCACTACTCCGGCGTGCTCGACGGGCGCCGCGCGCGCGACGTACTCGGCTACGTGCCCACCCGCCCGATCGACTGGCCGGTGACCGCTTGAACCAGCGAGCGGCGATCCTCGCGGTGCCCGTGCTGTTCGGCGCGGGCATGATCGGCGCCGGGCTGGCGTGGTGGATCGCGGTCACCCACACCGCCGGGACCGCCTCGGGCGAGACGATCACCCTCCTGCTCACCGACGACTGCGGGCGCGTGGCCCTCGACAACCGGCTCGCCGACTACGGCCTCCCGGCCACCTGGAACGGCCTGGAGCTCGCGGTCACCCTCCCCGGAACGCCGGGCGACGACGCGGTACCCGCCGCCCTGCTTGCCCCGGGCAGGTTGGAGCTGGCCGACGATGCCGGGCCGGTCGAGGCGCGGCTGCTCAACGCCGGCGTGCAGGTCTCGTTCAGCGGTGCGGCCGCCTCGGTGTTCACCTTCGACCAGTCCCTGCCCGAGGCGACGCGCGCGACGCTCGACGGCACGGCGTTGGAGGTCGAGTCCGTGACCGCCAACGAGCTCGTGGTCGCCGCACGGGGCGCCAGTTCCACCGAGGCCCTGAGGGTGGCGACCGATCGCGTGGTCCAGGTCCGCTGGCCCCTGCCCTGTGCGGTTCGGGGCACGGTGCGGGAAGGCGCTACCGCAGTTCCAGCGTGAACCCGAACGCCTCGGCGGCCCGGACCCGACCCGACCCCACGAAAACCGCGCCGTTGCGGTGCCAGGCGAGCACCGGCGAGAGCTGAACCAGGGCGGAGTGGGTACCGCGCTGCAGCGTGAACTCGTTGCCTTGTCCCTCGCGATGCCACTCGCCCGGGATCGCGAACGACACGCGCACCTCGGCGGGACCGTCGAGTTGGTCGGTGACGAACAGCCGCTGCTGGTTGAGCAAGATCGTCCGCGACCACGAGAGCCGTCCCAGGGCGCAGCGCCCCTCGACCCGGGCCTTCTTGCCGTCGACGCGAGCCAGGTCGAGGGTAGCGGGTCCGCGACGGGCGCCGGGCACCTCCACACCGGTGTCGCCCCAGATCACCGCGCCGTCGCCGAGGTCGAGGTGGACGGCGAGCGGGATTGATGTCGCGAGCGGGCCCCGGCTGTGAGTGGCGGCGTGGACGACGAGGCGCGTCGGGACGCCGCGTACCCGCGTGTGCGCGACCGCGTAGCCATCGCTGGCGAAGGACGACAAGGCCCAGGACGCCTTGGTCTCGGTGTGGCTCCCACGGGGCGCGTGCGTGCGCTCGGCGCGGGCTGCGGGATCGTCGGCGACGGGCCACAGCCCCAGCGCGATTGCGCGAGGATCGTCGCCGGCACCGATGCCCTCGCCACTGCCGAGCCCCCAGCCCCGGGCGAGGTTCCAGAGCGACCACGACAGCGGGTACCCGTCGTTCTCGTGCGCGTCGGGGACCGCGCCCAGCGCCGGGAGTCGACCCAGCCCAGCGTCGAGTCGCGACAAGAACCATACCGCCTGCGCCCAGTGGCCGAGGGCGGCGCCCGGGAGGGCGGCACCGTTCGCACGGGCGACCGCGTGCGCGACGGCCGTGAGCCAGGCGGACCGCAGCAGGAACGAGGGGGAGCCGGCGCGGTCGGCGCCGTCGGCGAGCACCAGGTTCGGCCACACCAGGCCCAGCCCCGAGGCCCCCTCGGTCCAGGCCGCCCGTGCGCCCGGGAGGCCCGGGAAGGTGAGGCCGCCGACCACGGCGCCCGCGTGGTGGGCCACGGCGCGGTGCCCGTCGCCCGCTGCCGTGGGCATTCGGCGGTCCAGGTGATCGAGGTGCCAGGCGGCGCTTCCCGCCATGGCCGCGCGCAGCTCCGCGGGCGCACCCGGCCCCAGCGCCGACAACCCCTCGTGCCAGTGCACCAGCCGCTCGGCGATGTCGCTGGGATGAACCCAAGCCGCCCCAACCCCCGGTACATCCTGCCGGAGCCACGCGAGCAGGGCGCGCTGGGCCTCGACTGCCGCTTCCGCGTCGCCGTGCGGCCCCCGGCGCGCCATCGAGGCGAACCAGGCGTGGCGATGCGTCGCACGATCTTCCACGCCGGCCCAAGCAGCGGGAATGCCGCCCGCCGAGGGGGCGACCGGCGCGAGCGGCGGCTGGCCGGAGAAGGCCAAGGCCCCGAGACGCGGGTCCGACGGCTCCGCCGGTTGAGCGGCCGCAGGCACCTCGCGCCCCAGACGCCGCTCGATCCAACTCCGCGCGCGCCCGCGGAGCCGCTGCACGTAGCTCATTCGCCGGGAACCTCGAAGTCGAAGTCCATCTCGTCGCCAAGCTCCTTTTGCATAAACGCCTTGAGTCGCGACTTGATGCGCGCCTCGATCTGGCGGATGCGCTCCTTGCTGACCTTGTAGTCGTTACCGATGTCGGAAAGGCTCGCGGGCTCGGCCGCCATCAACCGGAGGCGCCAGATCGCGCGCTCCCGCTCGTCTTCCAGGGTGGCCTCGAAGGCGCGGAGCCGGGCTTGCACCAACTCCCCGAGCTGGCTCCCCGCCACGGCTTCCTCGGGACCCACCTGGTCCTCGTCGGCGACGGTGTCGTGGAGGGGTCGGCCCTCTTCACTGGTGACGGGGGCGCTCAGCGACATTGCAGGCGCCCGCATGTGCTGGTCCACCGCGATGATCTCGGACTCCGGCACCTCCAGGCGCTCGGCCAACTCGCGCGGCGTGGCGGCGTGGCCTTCCGACAGGAGCCGCTGCCGTTCCTTTTGCAGTTGGAAGAAGAGCTTGCGACCGTTGCGCGTGGAGCCGAGGCGCACGAGGCGGAAGTTGTCCATCAAGAAGCGAAGGATCATCGCCCGGATCCAGTACTGGGCGTAGGAGCTGAAGCGGATGCCGCGGGTAGGGTCGAACCGCGAGAGGGCCTCGACGAGGCCCACGTTCCCCTCCTGGATGAGGTCGAGCACGTTGGCCCACTGGCGGTGGTACTGGAACGCGATCTTCACGACCAGCCGCAGGTTTGCCGTGACCAGCCGTTCCGCCGCGGCCGGGTCCCCTTGCTCGTAGTACTGCGTCGCCACCCGGCGCTCCTCCTCCGGATCAAGCAGGGCGTAGCGACGGATTTCCTGGAGGTAGTGGGTCAGCAGGTCGCCGCCGCCGGCCAGCGTGTGACTCGAGGCCACCGCCAGCGTGCCGCCCAGCGACGGCATCCGCGGGAGCGGGCGCCGCTCGTTGTTGCCGAGGGGATCTACGAGTTCGCCGTCGGCGTCGAGCACGTCGGCTTCGGGGTCCTCGGCCTCCTCTCCGTCGGCGCCCTCGACCTCGGGGTCCATCTCGTCGTTGTCGTCGGGATCGGGAGTCATGCCGGTTCCTCGGTTCGCCGGGGCGGGCGGGGCGTGATGATCCCCGGGGCGACCAACTTGGCGACGGCCGCGGGGTTGCCTGCGACGAAGGCCACGCCCACGTCGTCGACAATATTGGGCGAACTGCCACCGCCGAGACGGAGGGACAGGCCGCCCACGGCATCTATCAAGGCCAGACCCGCAGCGGTATCCCAGGGCTGCCACCCCGGCGCCACGATCGCCGCCTCGGCGGCGCCGCGGGCCACCAAGGCCAAGTGCGCCGCCGTCCCCCCGAGGTTGCGGCCCTTGCATCGGGACTCGAGTTGCCCGTAGTGATGGAACCGCGACGGGAGGTAGACCGTTTGTGGCGGCGGTTTCACGTCGATCCGGGCGATGGGTTCCCCGTTGAACCACGCGCCACCGTCGACGTAGTACAGCTCGTCGAGCACCGGCAGGTACACGACGCCGCAGTCGACGACCCAGCCACGCGGGGACGGCAATACCCGAGCCATCGTGGGCCCCCAGTGGGCCAGGCCCTCCACGAAGGAGGAGGTACCGTCGATGGGATCCACCAGCCAAGTGGGGCCGGGACCAAGGGAGCCCCCGAGCTCCTCACTGCACACGGCGTCACCGGGAAAAGCAGCAGCCAACCCTGCTCGGAGCGCGTGATCGGCGTCTACGTCGGCCCGGGTGACGACGCTCCCGTCGCCCTTCGTGTCGACCCGCATGCGGCGGGACCAGGCCTCCCGCGAGGCCCGGCCGACCTGCACGCCCATCTCGCGGACCGGTGCGTAGCGAGGCGGAAGCACGGCGGCGTGCCTAACGTGCGCCCGGGGGAAGGCAGTGGGGAGGGCGAGGGTTTCGGGTTACCCGCGTCGCGAGGAACCGTGGCCAAGGCAACTTTGCGACTGATCGGCACCTTCGACGCGTGGGCGCCGTTCGCCCGGTCGGGGCAACTCGTACGCGCCAACGGCGCCGAGGTAGCCGTGTTGGTGCGGGTTCTCGACGGCACCACGGCCGACGAGGCGGGCCTGGCAACCCTCCGCGACGACGGTCGGCTGCTAGCCCGTTTGCAGCACGAGAACGTCTTGCGGGTGGAACAGACCAGCGGCGTCGGCGGCAAGCTGGCGATTGTCCACGAAAATTTCGATTGTGTCGCGATGGATCGCGTGCTGGGGGCGCTGCACGCCCGCGGGCAGGCGCTGCCGGCGAGGGTGGCGGCGGAGATCGCCTCGGCCGTGGGTATCGTCCTTGAAGAAGCCCTGAAAATCGGCGATGAGGAACGACGCATCCAGCACCCCTCCCCCACGCCACAAGAAGTCTTGGTCGACACCAGCGGGCGAGTGAAACTCGCCGGGCTGCGCGTGCGGCGCCCCGAGTCGACTTGGGCGCCGGCGGTGCGTGGCTACGCCGCACCGGGCGACGCCCCCGGCGCGAGGGACAGTTGGCAGTCGGCCACTTGGATGGTGGGCGCGCTGCTCGCCGAGCTGCTGACAGGCGAAGCGCCGCCCGAGGTGGGCCCCGACGCCAACACCCACGAGGCAGCGCTACGCAAGGTCGTGCTGAAAATCCTCGCCCGGCCTGGGGATCAGCCGAGCGAACTGCTCGTGCAAGCGGTCAAGCAGGCGCTCTCCGCGGACCCAGAGGTCCGCGGCACCCCTGGTGCGTGGGGCCGGATGTTGCGGGAGGTGAGCGTCCAGCTGCAGACGCCGGGGCTGAGGGCTTGGGCGCCGGGGACCATCCCCGCCGTGCAGCGGCAGGCGCTGGGCGCGTCCCGCGGGCCTTCGTCGCGCCTGGCGAGCCAGACGATCGCCCCCGCTCAGGAGACCGGAGGCGCGCCGCCGCTGCCCCCGGACTTGGCGAGCCGTGCCGCGATGCCGGCGGCTCCGATGCCCGTCACCGCCGAGGACGACGACGCCGACGCCACCATGCTGGGCCTGCCGGTAACGCCGCGCCCGGCCCCGCGTGGCGAACCGCCGGCGGCCAGCCAGCAGGCCTCCGAACCGACCACCCAAGGCACCACTTCGCCGACCGCGCCCGTAGTCGGCCCGCCGACGCCCCCGGTGCCTGCCGCCGGTCCGGCCAAGCACCCGGGGCGTCCCACGCCCCGAGTCGTTCGCCCGCCCGCGCCGCTCCCGGTCACCGCAGGCGCCGGACCCCGGGTCGGCACCCCCGCGGCGCAACTGCCCGCCGACGGCCCGCGGGTGGG
>CAYHRZ010000056.1:11915-16215 GCA_964359125.1 uncultured Klebsiella sp.
GGCGGCGGGTGGCGCCCCAGGGGCCCGCCGTCTCCGCCAGTCCGGGCGGGCCTGGCGCGGCGGCCATCGCGTCCATGACGCCCCCGCTCTTGCCCGAGATCGGCGAGGACAGCGAGTTCGAAGCCACGGTGGTGGCCCGCCCCCTCAAGCGCGACGGCCCCGTGCCCTCGGGCAGCAACAGCCTGCTCGATGACATCCGCCCGGGTGCAGGGCCTGCGGCGAACGCGACGGCGCGCCGCGAGTTCGACGAGCCGGAAAACCAGGCTCCCAGGCGCAGCCTCTTGCCCGTCCTGCTGCTCGCGTTGGCTGCCACCTTCATCGGCGCCACCGTGCTCGCGGGTGGTGGCGCCCTCTTGTGGTTCACCAGCGAAGACGCGCCCGCGCAGCAACCACCCACGCTGGGCGACGTCGTCGGCGCCGAGGCCGACGGATCGTCCCCCGCGCCAGCACCAGCACCCGAGGCCGTGGCCGCAGCGACGGAGGCGCCGGCCGTTGCCAGCTCCCCGGCGTCCCCGGCCGCGGCTGCCCCCGCGGCGACGGTGCCCCCGACCGCGGCAGCACCCGCGCCGCCCACGGCAACGACCACGTCGCCGGTCACGACGATTCCGCCCGCGCCGGCGCCCACCGCCAAGGCCACCGCGGCACCCCCCGCCGCCAAGGCCACCGCGGCGTCGGCGCCCAAGACGACGACATCGGTCGCCGCGCCCGAGGTCGCCGCGACCGGCGCCGCCCCGGTCCGAATCGGGCAAAAGGCGCCAGAAACGGCCACAGCGCCCCCTGCCGCAGCCACGCCGGCCCCCGCGGCCTCCACGAACCCCACCCCGCCCCCCGCGACAGAGCCGCCCAGCAGCTTCCGCGTGGAGTTCGCCTCGGCCGACCCGGCGCTCACGCTCGAGGTGAAGTGTACGCAGGGAAGTGGCAATGGCGCCGTGGTGGTGATCGACGACGCCACGAAAGGAAACTGCCGCGTGACCGGTCGCGGCGACACGGGCACCGTGATGACCCTGGTCACGGTCAGCGCTGCCCGCAGTTACCGCTGTTTCGCGGGCGGCGCCCGCACCTGCCAGTAACGACGCAAGCCGCACCCGCGACGCCGGGTGTGGTAGCGTTCCCGCGCTCCGCACCAAGGAACCAGCATGCTTACGCTGCTCGTCTCGTTGTCTCTACTTGCCTGCCCCGGCGACGATCCCTCGGCCACGAAGGGCGACGGCAGTACCGCGCCCGTCACGGCGCCTGCCAAGAAGCAGGGGCTCGACGCGGCCCGCGCGGCCATGGCCGAAGGCGACGCCCCCGGGGCGCTCAAGGAGGTGGAGGCATGGCTGGCCCAACACCCCGACGACGACGCGGCCTGGGACCTCGCCGAGTTGGCGGCCCTGCGCGCCAACGACGCGGGGGGGCTCGTCGACCGTCTCTCGGCCGACCAGGCCTTGGGGGGACGTGCAGAGCGGCACCACGTCCTTCGCGGCGCCTTGGCCCTGGTGGCGCGCCGGCCTGCCGACGCGCTGGTCGCGGCCAAAGCGCTCACCAGCGTGGCGCCGGGCGACGCCGCCGCCCTGGTGGCGGGAGCGGCGAAGCTCGGAGCGCCTCCGCCCGCCGGACTGGACGCCGCGACGCTGGCGCTGCTCGCCGCCCAGTCCGACGTGGGATCGGCGATCGACCCCTTGGTCGACGCCCTTCCCGGGTGGCGGGTCGCGCTGGTCAGGGCAGAGCTGCGCGTGGCGCGGGGCGACGCGGCGGCGGCGCGGGCGGAACTCGGGAGAGTGCCCGCTGGCCTGCCTCGACTCCAGGCCCTGCCCCTGGCCCTCCAGATCGCCGACGACGATGCCGCGCGCTGGGCGGCCGCCGAGACCGGCGCGCGTGACGCCCTGACGGCAGGCGACCCCGAGGGCGCCGCCCAGGCGCTGGATCTCGGGCTCCCCGCCGCCCTGGCGACGTGGAAGGCCGAGGGGGCCTATGCCCTCGCCAACGAGCTTCGCAAGGCCGCCGAAACCGCGAAGAACGCGGAGGGTGCCGCAGCCGTGGCCGCCGTGGAGGCGCGTGCGGCCTTGCACGCGGGCATGCCGCTGACCGCGCGCAGCGCCGCCGCCATCGCCGTGCAGAGCACGCGCAGCAAGGCGCGGGGCGGTTGGGAGGCCAGCCTCGCGGAGGCGGCCCTCGGCAACGCCGCGGCCATCGAGCTGTTGCTCCCGAACCTCGCCGAGCCCGAGGCCACCGCGGCCCGCGAACTGGCGGCGGCACTGCGGGGGGTGAACCGGCTCCCTGGGGCTGGACTGGACCCCGAACGGGCCGCCCTCGTGGCCATGCTGGCCGCGGGCTGGCTCGACGACCCGACGCCGGCCTACGCCGCTGGGGCGCGGGCCAGCGCCGCCGACGTCCGCACCTGGGCGCTGGCCTGGGCCGACGAGGCAGCGCTGCCGGCACCGGGCTCGGAGAAGACGCCACCCACCGACCCGGGGCCGTCGTGGACCGGCGAGCACCACGCTCGCCTGTTCCTGACGGGAAAGGGTTCCGAGCCCGTTCCCGGAGACCACCCCGACGCCGCGTCGTGGAACGCGATCATCCGGAACGAGCCGGGCCAGGCGGGGCCCGGCGTGTCGGCCTGGCCGCGCGCCCGGCAAGCGCTGGCGAGCAACGACACGGCGAGCGCGGCCCGAGAGTACGGGGCGCTTTCGCTCGCGGTGCCTCACTGGCGCACCGGGCCGTGGCGCCCGGTGCTGGTCCTGGACGGACCGCCGCCCCACCGGATGAGCGCTGATGCCGAGCTCATCCGCAACAGTGCCGACCCCTTCACTCCCGCCGTCACGTTCCATGGCTGGTCCGCCCGTCGCAACGCGGTCGAGGCGCTGTGGCACGCCGGCGCCTCACCCTTCGCGGCGGCCGTGACGCCCGAGCAGCGGGCGGCCACCTGGGACGCTGCCGCGCGGTACCGGGTGCGGTCCCTGCAGTGGCTTGCCGGCGCCGGGCCGTTCCCCGTCGCCGAGCGCGACGCGCTGGCCAGCGCCGAGAAGGCCGCCGGGCTCAACGCCTTCCAGTCCCCCAACGTCACGGCCCTGCGCAGCGGCCTGGACAACGCGGCCATCATCTCGTTCCGCACCCTCCCGGAGGCCGTGGAGGTGCTGTACGTCACGCCCAGCGGCGGCAAGATCCGCACCCTGAAGACCCCGACGGGCGAGGCCATGGCGTCGTGGACGCGGTCCCTCTACGGCGGGGAGGCCGCCGTGAACGCGGGCGACAAGATTCGCGAGGCCGTGCTCGACAACGCCCAGGACGTACTGACCGGGACCGGGCGGCTCATCCTCGTGGGCGCGCCGCCCTACGGCACACTGTCGATCAACGCCCTCCCCGAGCAGCGCGACGGGCTCAGGTTCCTCGCCGACATCCGGTCCGTCGCGTACTACCCGGACCTCGACGCCATCGCGGCGCCGCTCGTGAAGGCCCCGGAGGAGTACCAGCAGACGCTGGTCGCCCTCTGCGCCAACCCGCTGGAGGCCGACCTCATGCGGCGCATCTACCCGCAGGCGATGGTGTTGGAGGGCCCGCAGGCCACGGTGGCGGCCTGGAAGGCCAACGCCGCGGTGGCGCGCTTCGTGCACATCGGCGACTTCCCCGCCGGGGCCTCGGGTGGCTGGCAACTCGCGGACGGCGAACTCTCCGTGGGGGACCTGGCGGCCACCCCGCTCACCGCCCGGGGCGGGTACATCGGGGGCGGGCCGGACGCCAACAGCGCTTACGCGCGCATGGTGGCCGCTCAACGCGCAGGCCTGTTGGAGTTCCTCGTCGGGGGTCCGAGCACGGATCCGACCTTCCACGAGCGCATGCAGAACGGCTTCTGGGAGGGGCTCAACCGCCGCTACTCCGCCAGCCGCTCCTTCTACGACGCCCGGGCCACGGCGCTGAAGTCCGGGGGCGAAACAGCGAACAAGCCGTCGAACTGGGCGCGCTACCTCGTGTACGGTCGCCCCTGATAGGCACCTGGGCCGTCGCTGCGGCGCTGACCATCCGCGGCGTGTCGCTGGACCCGCTCCCCTTGCCCACGGGCTGGGGCTGGCTCGGACCCTCGCCACCGGGCGTAGTCGGTCGCGACACGGTTGTCTTTGACGGCCCGTCTTGCGCCGTCCGCGTGTTCACGGTCGACCTCGACGCGGGCCCTTACGCCCGCGACGTGCGCCTGGCGCGCACCTGGGACGGCGACGACTGGCGCTGGGCCGACGACTGGCGCGTGCTCGACGGCCGAGCGCTGCGCCCCGGACGACGGCCTGACCCCCTCTCGCACCTCGCCGAGGAGCTAGAAGTCGACGCC
>CAYHRZ010000057.1:0-12151 GCA_964359125.1 uncultured Klebsiella sp.
CCTGCGCCGCCAGCTTCGGGAGGGTGGCCGAGGACCAACGGTCGCCGACCACGCCCCTGTCCACGTCCAGCTCGATCTCGAGGGGGCAGGCACGCCCCTCGGCGGGCAGCCGTTGTACCACCTTCTCCACCCGGCCGACGGCCGTCGGCGGCGTGGGCAGGGCCACCAGGGCCGCTTGGAGTGTGGCAAGGTCGAGGTGCGGCACGTCGGCAAGGTTAACGCTGGCCGCCTCTCGGAGAGCACCTTGCCTGAAGCCGGTCCTGGGGCGCGCGCCCTCCACGAGGCGCTCACCGCGCTGCAAGCGGGCAACATGGATGCCGCCCACCGCGCCGCCACTTCGGCGCTGGACGGGTTCAGCATGGCCAGCGACCGCACGGGCACGGCGGCGGCGCACCAGGTGCTGGCCATCACGGCCATCGCGGCGGGGCGCCCCGAGGATGCACTCGCGCACGTCGACGCTGCCATCCCGCTGCGCGAGAGCACCGGTGACACCGAGGGCGTGGCAACGTTGTGGCAGGAGCGCATGGAGCTCTGCCTGCGCCTGGGTCGGATCCGGGACGCCCAGGCCTCGGCGGAGGCCCAGGTGGAGGTGTGGTCGCGCGGTGCCGACAAGGAGGGTCGCGCGCACGCCACCCACCAACTCGCGCAGATCTTGCTGCAAACGGGCGACGACGGGCGCGCCGAGGCCATGGTGAACGAGGCCTTGTTCCTGCTCGACCCGAGCAGCAATGCCCGCGCGCGGTCGGCGCTCCACCTCCTCTACAGCAACATCTGGCTCAGCCGGGGTGACGCGGAGCGGGCGCTAGGGCAGTCGCGGCAGGGACTCGAGATGGCCCGGTCGGCGAAGAACCGGGCGGCCGAGGTCGACGCCGTGCAGCAGTGCGGCGTGGTGCACGCCGCGGCGGGCGAGCACCGCCTTGCCAAACGAGCGCTGGAGGAGGCCTTGGTTGGCCGCGAGTTGCTCAAGGACGTCGAAGGGCGCGCCAACGTGCTGCGGGAGTTGGCCGGGGTGGAGATCGCACTGGGCGAAGGAAGCGAGGCGGTGGACCACCTCAAGTACGCGGTGCGCTCGCTGCGAGAGACGGGCAATGTCCTGGGCGAAATCGCCATGTTGCAGACGCTGGCGGAGTCTGCGGAGTCGCTGGGCGACCCCGGTGCGGCGACCGTCGCGGCGCGGGAGATCGTCGACGCGGCCGGCCGGACCGGCGACCGCGAGGCGGTGGCTGGGGCCTACTTCATGCTGGCGACGCGACACGCGGGCCAGGGCGAACTCGCGGAGGCCGAGCAGGCCTTTCGCACCGCCAACGAGATCCAGGAGGTCCTGGGCCTCGCGCACGAGGCGGCGGTGAGCCAGGGCATGCTCGGCCAGGTGATCGTGGCGGCGGGGCGACCGGACGACGGCGTGCGCCTCATGCGAGCGGCGCTCGACCGGTTGGACGCGCTGAACTCCGAGGCGGCCGACACCCTGCGCTCGGTCTTGGCTGAGGTCGAGGCCTCCGGCTGAGCCGCCGTCGCGGTCGGGTCCTAGGCCCCGAGCCAGCGGCAGAGCGAGCGAACCATCGTGCCGGTTCCCCCTGCGCAGTAGTGCATCAGGGTGCTGTCGAGGAAGGCGGGGCCGGCGATGTCGACGTGGGCCCAGCGCTTGGTGGTCACGAAGTCGCTCAGGAACAGCGCCGCCGTGATGCTGCCGGCGTTGCGGCCCCCCGTGTTCTTCGTCTCGCCCCACTCCGCCTTGATCTTGTCGCGGTAGAGGTCGGGCAGGGGCATGCGCCAGACGCCCTCGCCGCTGGTGGCCGCGGCGGCCTGCAGCTCCTGCGCCAACTCCTCCTCCCGGCTGTACAGCGCGCTGTACCACTCGCCGAGCGCGACGACGGCTGCGCCGGTGAGGGTGGCCAGGTCCACCACCGCGTCGGGACCGAGTCCGCTCGCGTAGCTGAGGCAATCGGCCAGCACGAGGCGTCCCTCGGCGTCGGTGTTGTGGATCTCCACGCGCTTGCCGTTGTGCATCTTGAGGATGTCGCCCAGCTTGTAGCTGGTGCCACTCGGCATGTTCTCCACCGCGCCGAAGATGGCGTCGATCTTCGCCGTGGGGTTGAGCATCGACACCGCCTTCATCGTGCCGATCACCGCCGCCGCGCCGCCCATGTCGCAACGCATCGTGAGCATGCCGTCGTTGGGCTTGATGGACAGGCCACCGGAGTCGAAGGTGACCCCCTTCCCGACGAGGGCCACGTGCCGGGAGGCCGGCCCAGCGGGCGTGTAGCGCATGTGGACGAACCGCGGCGGCCGCGCGGAGCCCTGGCCCACGGCGATGATCCCACCCATGCCCTCGGCCAGGATCTTGGCCTCGTCCCACACCGTGACGGTGATGCGCTCGCCTGCGAGGGACTCGGCCACCTTCGCGATGCTCTCCGGGTACACCTCGGCGGCCGGCTCGTTCACGAGGTCGCGAGCGAGGGTTTGCCCGGCGATTAGCGCCAGTGCGGTCGCGACAGCAGCGCTATCCTCCGCGACGCCCGCGAGGATCGCCGCCGCGGCCGGCGCCTTTCGCTGGGCGGTGGGCTTGTACTTGTCGAAGCGGTAGTTGCCCTCGGCGAAGGCCTCCAGGCACAACGAGATCTCCCGGTTGCCCAGCGCGACGCCGTGCCAGGCGAGCACCACGGTGCCGGCACTCTTGTTGCGGGCCTGGAAGCCCGCCACGCCGGCGGCCGCCCGCAGGTCGGAGCTGTTGCCCCCGCCACAGCCCACGAGCAGCAGGCGCTTCGCGCTGAGCTTGCCCAGCGACGGCACCAGGAACGTGCTGTTGGCACGGCCTTCGAAGCTCTCGTCGCCGCACGCGCCCGCGAGCGCACCCGCGAAGCGCGTCGCTTCGTCGAGCGGGGCGATCGCCGCGGCCACCTTGCCGGAGGGGACAAAGACCACGGCGAGGTCGGCGCTGACCTCGGCGACCGACAGCGGGGAGAACGAGACGCGCATGAATCAGCTCCGGAGGGCGAGGTAGACCACGACGAGGAGCGCCAGCGCGGCGCCGATGCTCGACATGATGAGGACATAGGGGTCGGCCCGCAGTGCCGCCCACGCCCGGTCGAGGGGGCCGGGTTCGATGGGCTCGTCGTCGAGCGCCGAGGCCTGGGAGGGAGGGTCCTCGCCGGGCGCGGTGGGCGTCGCCCGAGGGATGGGCTCGAACGTCCAGTTGCGCGCGAGCTTGGCGGCGGGAGGCTCGCCGTCGCCCACGCTCGCAGCCGGGGGGGGCGGCACCGGCGAGGCGATGGGCGCGCGCGGCGGCGGCGCTGCCGGGGGCTCCACCACGGGCGCGGACCGGCGCGGTGCCGCGGGCAGCGGCGCGCCGTCGTCGGGGAGGATCGGCCGGGGAATGTGAAGGGGCGTCGGCTCGGGAACCTCGGGCAAGGTCGAGACGGTGCCACCCCGGAGCGAGGTGACCGCGCCCGGCGCCGGTGGCGCGGAGTTGCGGCCGCTCAAGAGTCCCGGGACGCCGGGATCCACGGTTGGGCGGGCCGGCGGCACCGCTTCGCGCGCGGGCGTGGGGGACGGACTCGCGGGGGGCGGCATTGCCTGGGGCGTTGCCTCCGGCGGAGCTGGCGGGCTCCCGACCTCGACCGTGGGCGGCGAGTCGACCCGCGGGGTGGTGAGTCCCGTCGTTTCCCGCGTGAACGCGAGCGCGGCCTCGCGGGGCGGTTCTGGCGGCGGCACCCAGCCGGGCGCGGCCCGCACCGCGACTTCCGTCTCGGCCGTGACCGGCGACTGGCCCGAGTCGCGAATCGCGAAAGCTACCCGGACGCGGTACCGGCCGGGCACCAGGCCGGCCACGCGGAAGGCGAAACGGTAGCGGCCGGTGGGGTGTTTGTCGCTGGTGTAGCCGAGGTCCAGGTCCTTGAGTCGCGCGTCGGTGCGGGCGTCGAACACCGCGATGCCCACCCCGATCTCCTCGTTGCCCTCCACACCGGCGCTGGCGCCGACGGTGCAGGAGAAGGCGACCACCTCGTCGGTGTCGAAGTAAGGCTTGACGGCGGGGCGGTCGTGCATGACCTTCCCCACCTGGGTGACCTGGGGCCGGATGAGCGCGCCGATCTCGTCGATGCGCTGGGCGAACTCGTCGAGGCGGGCGAACCGGAACGGCGGTGACGGCGCCGTCTCCAGCGAGAGCGACCGCGACAGGAGCACGCCCACGCGCTCGGCCAGCCGGCCGTGGAAACGGGGGTTGCTGTCTTCGGCCTTCATGCGATCCAGCACCCGGTCCTTCAGGGCGCCCACCGCCATCTTGTCGAGCCCACGCCGGGGAAACTCAGCCGCGCTGGCGGGAAGCATCACGCCCGCCCAGAGCATCGCGGCGATGCCCCAGGTGTCGGCCACCGGGGCGAAGGCCACGTCGGCGGTGAACTCGGGGGGGAGGTGGCTCGCCCCGCCCGGCGCGACGTGGGCGAGGGCGACGATGTTGCGGCGGACGGCGGGCGTGGCGACGTCGGACAGGAAGACGTCGCCGCGTTCGTTGAAGAGCACGTTCGACGGCCGGAGGTTCCCGTGGAAGGCCCCGCCCGCCAGCCCGCTCTGGGCCAGTTGCCGGACTTCTTGGGCCACGGCGACCAGGACGTCGATCAGCGCGCTGAGCGGGAGGTTCTCCTCGACGCGGGTCTGCAGCGACCGCGTCATGCGAGGCAGCAGCATCGCGGGCTGGCCGTCGGGCGTCGTGAAACGGGCCTCTAGCTTGGGCATGAAGGGCAGTTGTCCCTGCTCATACAGTCGGGCCTGCTCGACGAGGCACTCACGACAGGCCGCGAAGAAGGACTCCGGCGCGGGGGTGTCGCCCCGAAGATCGTCGGGCGCCAGGGGCACCTTGAGCACCAGGATCTGGTCGTTCGACTCACGACGGACGAGGAAGGTCTTTCCCCAGAGGCCCCGGCCCAGCAGGTTGCCCACCTGGTACGCGTTTCCCTGTCCGTCGCGGACGGTATCGCCCGTCTTCATCCCGATCCTTGAAGGTCCCGAAAACTAACGGCGCCTAGCCGGCGGCGCCATCGTTGCCGGGCCCTCGCGATACGGATTGCCCGTGATTTTCCCGGCCGACGGCCACCCCCCCTATGTCGTGCTCCGCTGGCTCGCTCGGGGTGCCGTGGCGCGATTCCATCGCTCGCTGGACGAGCCCAGGGCCGCGCAAGAAGCAAGGTTAGAAGACATAATAGGCGACGCGTGCGGCGCCTCGTTCGCTCGCGAGCATGGCCTGCGGCCCGGCATGAGCCTCGAGGACTGGCGGGGGGCCGTCCCGGTGCGCGACCACGAGTCGCTGCGCCCATGGCTGGACCGCGTCGAGGCCGGCGAACGACATGTGCTCACGACGTCACCGGTGCAGCAAATGGTGCAGACGTCAGGCACGTCGGGCGCGCCAAAGCGGCTCCCGGTCACCGCGCCCTGGTCGGAGAGCGTGGCGGCCGCCCAGCGGCTGTGGGTGCTGGGACTGCTGCGGGACGACGAACAACTCGCGGGCGGGGCCGCGTTCTCGGTCGTGTCGCCTGCCGTCAGCAGCCAGACGGCGGGGGGGCTTCCCGTCGGCAGCAACACCGGGCGCATGTTCCTCGCGCAGCCGTGGTGGGTGCGGTGGCGGGCGCCCGTGCCTTACGCGGTCTACGGGATCGACGACATCGAAACGCGGCAGTACGCCATCCTCCGCCACGCCCTGGCGGCCGACGTGCGCAGTTGGACGGCGGCGAACCCGTCGACCATTCTCCTCTACGGCCGCCGCTTGCGCGGCTGGTGGGAGGAACTGTGTCGCGACATGCGCGACGGCACGCTGTCTCGGCTCGGACAGCGGGGCCTGGCCCGGCGCCGCCTGGAGGGGGAGCCGCGCTTCCCGTGGAACTTGCGGCGGGTGAACTGCTGGACCGGCGGTCCCGCCGCGTTCTTCGTCCCGCGCCTCGGCGCGGCGCTGGGGGCCGACGTGCCGGTTCGCGAAGTGGGCGTCACCGCCTCGGAGGGGTTCTTCGCGACGCCGGTGGACGACGGCGACCCGGTGGCCTTCCTCGACGGTCACCTGCTCGAGTTCGTGGGCGACGACGGTCAGCCCCGCTGGGCCTGGGAGTTGGAGGTGGGTCGAACCTACCGCCTGGTGGTGAGCACCGAGGCTGGACTTTTCCGCTACGACCTTGGGGACCTGGTGCGGGTGACGGGTTTCTGTGGGCAGGCACCGCGGCTGGTCTTCGTCGGCCGGGCAGGGGCGGAACTGTCGGCGGTCGGGGAGCGGGTCACGGAGGCGCACCTACTCGCCGCGGCGACGGAGGTCGGCGGCGTCGAAGCCCTCTCCGCTTCACTCGGCTGGGCCGAGATCCCCTACATCCGCGTGGCCTACGCCGGCGGCGACTTGGACGCGGCCCGCTACGACGCCGCCCTCCGGCGGCAGAACGTCGAGTACGACGACCGGCGCGCCTCTGGGCGGATGGCGATGCCCGCGGTGGTGAGGGTGGACGGGTCGGCGTTCGGCCGCTGGCGTGACGAGCGCGTCGCCGCCGGCGCGCCCGAGGCTCAGGTCAAGGACCCGGTCTCGCTGTCCCCCGAGGCCTGGGACCGCCTCGTGGCGCACGGGGTGCGCGGCGCCGATAGCGGTGCCGGATGATGTGGCTTCACGTGCTACTGGGGGGCATCGCCCTGTTCTGGCTGGGCGCGCTCTTGCGGGTCGTCCGCTCGCGGGCCGACACCCGCTTCCGACTGGGCGTGGACGCCCCGGTGATCGACGCCCTCCCTCGCCTGGCGGTGATCGTCCCCGCGCGGGACGAGGCCCGGAACATCGGGGCCTGCGTGGCGAGCGTGCTCGGCTCCGACCACCCTCGCGTGGAACTGCTGGTCTTCGACGATGGCAGTTCCGATGGCACGGCCGACATCGCGCGGGCGGCGGGGGCGCGCGTCGTGGAGGGCGGGGCGGCCCCGCTGCCGGAGGGGTGGATGGGCAAGCCGTGGGCGCTCAAGCGCGCCGCGAGCGAGACCGACGCGGACTGGATCTGCTTCGTCGACGCCGACGTCCGCCTGCACCCGGGCGCCTTGTCGCGGGTGCACAGCTACGCCGTGCGCGAGGATTGCCACCTGCTCTCGGGTTTTGGGAAGTTGGTGATGGGGAGTTTCTGGGAGAAGGTGATCCAACCGTCGGTGGGCGGGCTCATCATCGCGGGCAACGACCTCGCGGTGGTGAACGACCCCGAGCGTCCTGACAAGGCCATCGCCAACGGGCAGTTGATCCTCGTGCAGCGGGGGGCCTACGAAGGCGTCGGCGGCCACGAGGCCGTGAGGGACAACATCCTCGACGACATCGGCCTGGCGCTGGCCATTGCGGGGAAGGGGTTTCGCGCCCGCTGCCTGTTCATGCGCGAGTTGTTCAGCTGCCGGATGTACACCGGACTCGCCGAACTCTGGCGGGGGTGGACGAAGAACCTCTTCCCGGGCATGCGCTACCGCCTCGACGCGGTGGCGCTGGTCGTGGGCATGGTCCTCGTGGAGTTCATCGCGCCCTACGTCATTTTCCTGTTCGCGCTGTCCGCCGGCGACGTGGCGCTGGTGGCCAGCGCGGCGGCCGTCCTCGTCCTGGTGCACGGGGTGCGGGCCTACATGGACGGCATCTTCGAGCAGGAGCGCGCCTACGGCCTGTTGCAGCCGCTCGGCGCCCTGGTTCTGCTCGGCCTGCTCCTCGACTCCGTCCGCCGGACGAGGGCGGGCACGCGGGAGTGGAAGGGGCGAATCTACTAGGGGCTAACGACCGAGGAGCACGCGCACGGCCTCGTTGGCCTGGTCCTCGTCTCGGTTGAGGATGGTGTGCAGCGCGTCGCCGTAGTTCACCACCGTCATCAGGTCGGGATTGTCGTCGGCGTAGCCGAGGAGGTCCATGTTGGACTCCGACGGCACCTGCGGGTCCGCCGAGGAGTACCAAACGCCGAGGGGGTACGTGAGCGCCCCCTGCTTCAACGCGTTGGCCAGGCTGTAGACGTAGATGCTGGGCTCGATGTCGTCGCGGATGCCGTTGTCGTTGCGCACGTCGCCGTACACCAGGCCGTCGCCGTCGTCGTCGTCGTGGTCGGGGTACAGCCGCGCCAGCCCGTCGTTGACCTCCGGGAACAGCTCGTCGTGGGCGGCAATCCGGTAGAGGTCGTCGAGGTGGCTGTCGACCACCATGCCCTTGATGAGCGCCGCGCTCTGGTTCGGCACGTCGTTGAGGATGTCGCGGGCGCGGAGCTCGGCCGCGGCGCGGCCTCCCTCCCCGAGGCCCACGATGTACACCCCGGAGGCGTCGAGCGAGATGGGCAGGGCGTCTAGTCCCAACTCGGTCCGCTTCGAGGTCGCGATCTCCGGGTCGGGGTTGGCGATGGCGGTCATTACCCACGCCAGGTACCGGCCGTCGCGGTGGACACCGCCGTCGGCTTCCCAGTTGTTGTTGCGGGCGCCGGTCTCGTTGTGCCAGAGGTCGCCCCAGCAGTTGGCCGGGTACACGGAGAAGGTGCCGGCGTTGGCGAGCTTCGCGGGCAGGATCCCGAGGTTCGTCTCGGTGGGGTCGATCACCTCGTCGAGCAGGCCCAGGGTCTCGAAAACCTTGTCGGCAGCCCAGTCGGAGCTGAAGCGGTTCTCGCCCGAGTAGAAGACCGCATCACTCGAGTCGAAGGCGGGAACGGTGCCGTCGGCGCGAGCTTCGACGTAGTCAAAGGCGCCCGCGTGGAACACGATGACGATGGGCGCCGCGACCGACGGGTCGAGATCCTCAGCGTACAAGGCGTAGAAGGTGGCCGGCTCGCCGTCTGGACAGGTGAGACCGTCGTAGTGGAAGGGCTGAAGGACCAGGTCGTCGCGGTCGGTGTAGTCGTTCGCGAAGGCGATCTTCTCGATCGCGAGCGGATCGGCGGGGGGGGTGAAGCAGGCAACGCCAAGCAGGATGGACAGCACGGGCACTCCCGCGGGGACTATACCTCCTGGGCGCACCGCAGGCCGCAAGGCGTTGCGCCGGGGCCGCCGGGGAGCAGGCCGGGTTCGCCGCCGAGCGGCAGGCCTTCCTCGACCCACTGGTAGAGGGCGCAGCCCAAGTCGAAGAAACCCAGGCGGTTCGGCGGCAAAAGTCCCACCTCCGGCACCTCGCCGTAGCGCAGGGGCGCGGCAAGCCCCAGCACGGGGTTGGGGGTGTCGCCCCAGGGGAACAGGCCTGTGCCCCAGGCGTCGCGGAACTCGCTCACGCTGGGCAGGCGCTTGCCCGCCGCGCGAGCCCACGCCGCCGCCTCGGCGTGCTCGATGCCGGTGCGCGCCACCCAGGGATCGATGTCGGGGGGGAGGGCACCCGGCTTCACCCGCAACCACCGGTCCCAGCTCACCGGCAACACGTCGAGCAGCACGTCGGTCCGCCCGGGCAACAACAGCATCAGGGGGTGCTGTCCGGTGGGGTTGACCAGTCCCCGGGCCCTGCCGTCGTGCATGCTGTCGACCGGCGCTTCCACCCTGACGGTGACGTCGGCCCGCGTGACCCGCCCTCGCCCGTCGACCGCGGCCCGGGCAGACAACAGCCGCCACGTGGCGTCGGCCGGTGACTGGTTGTGCGTGGCCAGCGCCCGGGCGATGGCGTGGCGGACGGAGATGGCGCTGGCTTGGACGACGGACACGGTCTTGACCCGACCATAGCTTAGCTCCGGTTACATCCCTCGGCCTCATGCGCTGGCGACTTGTGGACGCAATCGACGAGCTGGACCGGGGCCGCTTCGCGGCGGGGCGGGTCGCGTTCGATCCCGCGTCCGAGTTCTTCGGGGATCACTTCCCGGGCTTCCCGGTGGTGCCCGGCGTCTTGTTGATGGAGTCGTTGGCCCAGTTGGCGGGGAAGCTCGTGGGGTATTCGGTCCGGCTGGACCGGGGCGACTGGCCCTTCCCCATCCTGTCGATGATGCAGGGCGTGAAGTTCCGCAAGTTCGTCCGGCCCGGGGAAACGGTTCGACTCGAGGTCCGGCTCCTCGCCTTGCGCGACGAGAGCGCCGTCGTCGATGTCTGCGCCTGGGTTGGCGGTCGGCGGGTGGCCCAGGCCGAGCAGACGTTCGTTTTCAACGCCGTACCGCTGCCCACACCGGGGGAAGCGGAGACGCTCGAGCGCCTCGAACGCGGTGAGTTGCGACGGCTGTGGGCCGGGTACCCCGGTGACTGAGCGGGTCGTGGTCACCGGTGTGGGGATGGTCACGCCGCTGGGCATCGACGCGGCGACCACCTGGGCGGGCGTGCTCGCGGCCCGCAATGGGATCGGACCTATCCGGCGCTTCGACGCCGAGGGCTTCGCGGTGAGGTTCGCGGCGGAGGCGCCCGTCGAGGGGTCCGGCGCCGAGTTGAAGGCCCGGCTGGTGGACCTCGCGCTCGGCGAGGCGCTCAGGGAGAGCCGCTTCGCGGGGGCCTACGATCCAGACCGCGTGGGGGTGTGCGTCGGTAGCGAGGCGTGCCGCCCGCCCTGGTCGTGGCTGTGGCGAGACCGCCCCCCGCCGGTCGACGAGATTCTCGCCCTCGCGCCCGACGCGCCGACCCGGCAGGCGGCGGCCATGGCGGGGGCGCGGGGGCCGCGGAGCACGGTGTCGACGGCCTGCACCTCGTCGTCGCAGGCCATCGGCGAGGCCATGCTGCGCATCCGCCGGGGGGAGGTCGACGCGATGGTGGCCGGCGGGGTCGACGCCCTCTCCGAGCCGCTGATGGTCGTGGGGTTTTCGAAGTTGGGCGCGCTGTCGACGCGCAACGAGGCGCCCGAGCGGGCGTCACGGCCCTTCGACGTCAACCGCGACGGTTTCGTGCTCGGCGAGGGGGCGGGCTTCCTGCTCTTGGAAAGGGAGTCCACCGCACGTGCCCGCGGGGCGCACGTGCTGGCGGTCGCGGAAGGCTGGGGCTGCTCGTGCAACGCCTGGCGGATCACCGACTCTCCACCCGACGGCCGCGGGGCCGCCGACGCCATGCTCGAGGCGCTCCGCGACGCGGCGCTGTCGGCAGACGAGATCGGCTACGTCAACGCGCACGGCACCAGCACGCAGCAGAACGACACCTCCGAATCGGTCGCCATCCGCCGGGTCCTGGGTGACGTGCCGGTTTCGAGCACCAAGGGCATGATGGGCCACCTCGTTGCCGCCTGCGGCGCGGTCGAGGCGATTCTCTGCGTGCTCGCGCTCCGCGACGGCGTGATGCCCGGCTCGCGGAACCTCGACGACCTGGACCCGGCCTGCCCGGTGAGTGTGGTTCGTGTCGCGACGCGGGCGCCGCTGCGGCACGCGCTGACGAACGCGTTCGGTTTCGGCGGGAGCAACGGATCCATCATCTTCGGGCGCGGCTAGTGGTCGTCGCGGTCGCCGCCGTGCTGCCCGACCGCCTGGCCCCATGCCACGCGCTGCGCCACCTCCCCGACCCCCGAGCCGGCGTCGTGGACGGGCCCGATCTCGGCCCCTGGCTGCGGCGGAAAAAGGACGCGCGCCTGCTCCCTCGGGCGGCGCAACTCGCCCTGCCTGCTGCGGGGAGGGTGATGGCGTCGTTCACGGGTGATCCCGAGGAGTTGGCGATCGTCGTCGCCGTCGGGCGCGAACCACCCGACGAGGGCGAGGCCGAGGCCTCGCTCGCGGCGATGGCGGCGTCGGGCCGATTCAGCCTGGCCGGCCTCGGGGGGGAGGGGCGGGCCCTGTACCCGCCACTCTTACCGCTGCGCACACTCCCCAACATGGTGCTGGCGCACGTGGCCATCGCCCACGGTATCCGGGGCGAGAACGCGGTTTTCGCCGGTGGGGAGGAGGCGGGACGGCACGCCTGGGCGTTCGCCTGCGCCTTGTTGGGCGAGGGGCGGGCAGCAAAGGTCCTCGTGGGCTCGGCCTACTCGGCGGTGGATCTCGCCAGTGCGCGCGACCGTTTGCGTCTGGGCTTGCACGGCCCGCCGGGGGAAGGGGCCGTTTTCGTGTTGCTCGGCGCACCTGAGCCGTTGCCCGCGCCGCTCGCGCTGGGCGTCGGCGACCTCGGCCCGGTGGGCGCCTTCACGGGGCTGGCGGCCCGGGATCGCGACACCGGAATGCGGGAGCGCCACGAGGGCGGCGCGGCAGGGGGTTTCTAGATAGGGCCCGCCGGGATGGCAAGCCGCGAGAGCGCCCGCAAGTTTCAGTTCCTCCGTGAGATCGCCTCC
>CAYHRZ010000057.1:12161-16060 GCA_964359125.1 uncultured Klebsiella sp.
ATCGCCGCCGGCGGGTGCGGGAGCGTGTGCCTGGCCAAGGTGATGCACGCCGACGGGTTTTCGCGACTGGTCGCCATCAAGCTGTTGCACCGGCGCTGGTCGGAGAACAAGGAAATTGCCCAGCGCATGCGCGACGAGGCGCGACTGCTCGGATGGCTTCGGCATCGCAACATCGTCGACGTGATCGACCTGACGAGCATCGACGGCCGCGCCGCGGTGATCATGGAGTACCTCGAGGCGGTCGACATGAAGACGGTGGTGCAGGCGCTCGCCGAGAAGGGCGAGCGCATCCCGCCCTACGCCGCGTTGGAGGTGGTGTCGTTCGTCGCCAGCGCGCTCGACGCGGCCTACAACCGGCCGCCCTACGAGGGCGAAAAACCGTTGCGCGTGATCCACCGCGACATCAAGCCTTCCAACATCATGATCGACGAGTCGGCCACCGTGAAGGTGCTCGACTTCGGTGTTGCACGCGGAGAGTTCGAGAACCGCGAGAGCCACACGCAGGAGTTGAACTTTGGGTCGGTGGAGTACATGCCACCCGAGCGCCTGTTCTTCGAGCCGGAAACCGACCGTGCCGACGTGTACTCGCTGGGCGCCACGTTGTTCGAGTTCCTGGCCGGGGAGCGCCTGGGCAAGGCCAAGGGCCGTGCCGAGAAGCACAAGGCTTTCTTGGAGGATCGACTCTCGTTCCTTGCCGCCCGCTGCCCCTTGCCGAACCCGCAGGGTGGCGACGCTGCTACCCTCATCCGTGATATGTGTGCGTATAACGCGGATCATCGTCCCACGGCAGAGACGGTCGTCACGCGTGCTCGTGCCCTGTCGCGACAGATGCCGGGCCCGGCCCTGTCGGAATTCGCGGAGCAGGTGGTCAAGCCGCTGGTGGCTGAATTCTCGCGTGCACCCAGGGAGCCGAACCCGCTCACCGAGAAGGTCCTGCCCGAAGACAGTACGCTCTTCGGCGCGGTGGAAGCGGCGGCCCTCGTCGAGGCCTCCGGCGTGATGCCCCGGGTCGAGTCGCCTCCTCCGGGGGAGGGCGAGGGCGTGGCCGATGTCCCCCGCGACGATGCCCGGTGGGACGCGCTCCGCCGCGCCGCGCTCGCGGAGATGGAGGCGGCGGCTTCGGTGGCGACGGCCCCGGCCCTCGACGGTAGTCTGGGCGGGCTGACGGCTGACGACTATGGCGACGAACCCACGCGCGTCGGCGAGGTTCCCGGCCTAGCCGCGGCCCGCGCGGCGGAGCCGGCGGCGGCGGCGAGCGTCGTGGCGCCGCCGGTGCCCGACCCGGTGGTCGTGCCCGGTCCGGTTTCCTCCCCGGCGGCCGTCGCCCCGATGGTGGCGGTCGCGCCTCCCCCGGTCGACGACCTCGCGCCGGAGAGCATGCTGGTAGTTCAATCGCCGCCTGGGATGGGCGCCACCTCCGCCCCGATGCCCCGCGCCGCTGCCAAGGGCAAGCGGAAGGGGGTCGCGGCCCTGTCGGCGGGATCAGCGGGAGACGAGCCGGCGCCGGCGCTGAACTTGGCGCTCCCGCCCGGCAACGACTCCGGCCTCGATCCGGTCTCTGCGGAGGTGGCGATCGCGCCGCCTTCCACGGTGTCGGCGTCGGCGCCTGCAGAGGCGCCCCGGCGACCGGCGCCGGTCGCGTCCAACCTGACATTCATGCCCGAGCCGGCGCCCGATTCAGGCCGGCTGGGCGGCGGCCTCACGATGGTGCCCCTCGACGAGAGCGACGACGATCAGGGGGCGACCGTATCGGTGCCCACGGCGTCGCCCCCGGCGGGCAGCAACGGTCCTGCCCCGCGTGCGGTGTCGCAGGCCACGATGGTCCCGGCCGACGACTTGTTTCCCCCGATGGCGGAGGCGAGCACGCCTGCGATCCGGGAGGAGGCGGCGCCGACGGCCACGGTGCCCGCAGTCCCGAAGGCGCCGTCGCCTCGCCGAGTGGACGCGGTCCCCCCGACCCCAGCGTCGCCCCCCCGGTCCACTTCGCCCCGCGCCCGGCCGCCGCAGTCGTCGGTGCCGCCGCAGGCGCGACCCGCGCCGGCTGTCGTCCCGCCGGAGCCGGCGGCCCCCGCGTCGGGAGGCAGTTCGTTGGCGTACGTGCTCGGCGCCGCCGCCGTGCTGGGCATCCTCGGCGGACTGCTCATCGCCGCGTTGATCCTGGGCTACGGCTACCTCTCCAGCCGAACCCCCGCGGTAACCGTCGCCCCGGCCGCCTCGGCGCCGGCCCCCAACGCCGCGCCGACGCCGTCCCCGGTCGCGCCCGCCGCCGTCCAGGCGCCTACGGCCTCGGGCCCCAACGACGTCACCTTCGTGTCCGCCGCCGCAGACACGCTGAAGATCAGCGTCTCGTGCAGTGGCACGGATACGACCGGCACCAGCAGCGTCGTGGTCCCCGGCCCGGTGTCGGGCCCTTGCCTCGTGAAACTCGTCAAGAAGGACCGCAGCCGCATCCTCGCGGATGTCCCGTCGCCCGCCGCCGGCACCTACACCTGTTTCGCGGGCGACGCGAAAGCCTGCGTACAGTAGGCGCCGCGCCCAGCACCTGCCCGTGACCGACGTCGTCATCACCGCCACCTCCGTGGTCTCCGCCGGTCGGCCCGACGTGGCCAACGGCCAGGAGGACGAGGCGGCGCTGGCGCTGGGTGTCCCGGCCGTGGCGCGCGCAGCCACGGGCGACGACGACCCTGACTTCCCCGACGACCGCAAGGGCCAACTCGCTTCGGCCGCGCTGGCCGGGGTCGCCGTGCCCCGCGGCGCGCGGGTGGGCCTGTTCCTCGGCACCGGGCTCTCCTCGCTCACGCCCAAGGAACTGGAACTCGACTTGTTCCCGTACCTGCAAGGCGGGCAGTTCGACCGGGAGGCGCTCGCCCGCGACCTGCGCCGGGACCGCCCGGCCCCCCGGAGGCACGAACCGGAGCGGGTCACCCGCGTGCTGGCGAGGCGTCTGGGCGCGGTCGTCGCGGAGACGAACTTCGCGGCCTGCGCCGCCGCCGCCCAGTCCATCGCCGCCGCCCACCGGGCGGTGGCGAGGGGGGAGGTCGACGTGGCCCTGGCCGGCGGCCACGACTCGATGTTGCACCCCATCGGCTACCTGTCGTTCGTGGTGCTGGGGGCCCTCTCGCTCACCCGGCCTCGCCCTTTCGACGTTCGTCGCGACGGCTTCCTCATCGGCGAGGGCGCCGCGCTCCTGCAACTGGAGCGAGAGGACGACGCGCGGGCCCGCGGGGCACCGGTCCTCGCTCGACTGCTCGGCTCGGGTACGTCGGTTGACGCCCACAACGTGACGGCCCCGCACCCGGAGGGCCGGGGCGCCGTCCTCGCCATGCGGCGGGCCTTGCGCGACGCGGGGTTGGCGGCATCGGACGTCGACTACGTCAACGCCCACGGCACCGGCACGCCGGTGGGCGACGTCGCCGAGGCGCGCGCGGTGGTGGAGGTGCTCGGTGACGTCCCGGTGTCGTCGTTCAAGGGGGCCATCGGGCACACCATCGCGGCGGCTGGGGCCGTGGAGCTGGCGTGGTGCGTCCGGATGCTGGGCGAGAGTCGCACATGGGCGACCGTTGGCCTGGAGCAGCCCGACCCGGAGATCCGCTGCAACCTGCTCACCCGGCACGCGGAGCGGGCGCCCGGGGTCGTGTTGTCGAATAGTTTCGGGTTCGGTGGGCAGAACTGTGCGCTGGTGATCGCTTGTCCCTAGTGGTCGTCGCGTGGGCTTTGGGGCACGGCTCGGATTTCGGGTCGTCGCAACTGCGTGGGCGGGAGGCGTCCCCGTCGGAACTGTGGATGCTGAGTTCAGGCTGGGGGGTGCTGCACTCGCCCGACGCCGGGGTCACCTGGTCGTGGTTCTGCGAGGAGGCACTCGGCACGGCGTCGGTGTACGACGTGGAGGCCTGGGACGA
>CAYHRZ010000058.1:0-6331 GCA_964359125.1 uncultured Klebsiella sp.
CTACCCCTTCGGCGAGCGCGGCGGCGCGCGGCTGGCGGCGGAGTACGGCGTGCCACTCCTGGCCCAGGTGCCGCTGCGCGACGCCATCCGCAAGGGCGGCGACGAGGGACGCCCCGCCGTGCTCGACGGCGACGCGGCTTTCCAGGCGATCGCCACGAAGGTGGCGGCGGTGCTCCCCACGTGAGCACGCGCCCGCCAGCGATGCTGGACCGCTTCGGGCGGCTCCACAGCTACCTGCGGGTGAGCGTCACCGACCGCTGCAACTTTCGCTGCGTGTACTGCCTCCCCGAGGAGGGCGCCCAGTACATGCCCCGCAAGGAACTGCTCAGCTACGAGGAGATCGCGCGGATCGTGGCGGCCATGGCCCCGATGGGCTTGCGGCGGGTGCGGCTCACCGGGGGGGAGCCCACGGTGCGGCGCGACCTGCCGGATCTCGTGCGCGCGATCGCCGCCGTCCCCGGCATCGACGACATCTCGCTCACGACGAATGCCCACCGGTTCGCGTCGCAAGCTCGCGTGCTGGCCGATGCGGGACTCAACCGGGTCAACATCAGCATCGACTCGCTGGACGCCCAGCGTTTCGCCACCATCACCCGCGGCGGCGACCTCGCGGCGGTGCTCGCGGGCATCGAGGCCGCCCGGGCGGCGCGACTGTTCCCGATCAAGCTCAACATGGTGGTGATGCGGGGGGTGAACGACGACGAGATCGTGCCCATGGCCCGCTACGTGCTCCCCCACGCGGAGAACACGATCCTCCGGTTCATCGAGTACATGCCCTTCGAGGGGCGCTGGCACGAGAACGTCCCCGCCAGTGAGATGCGGTCGCGACTGGAGGCCGAGTTCGGCGCGCTGGCGCCGGTCGGTGAGACCCTGGGTGGCGGCCCCGCAAAGTACCAGCGCGTCGGCCCGCTCACCGTGGGCTTCATCGCGCCGCTCAGCGAGCACTTCTGCGCGACCTGCAACCGCCTGCGCCTGCTCGCCGACGGCCACCTCCGCACCTGCCTGGCGCACGAGGACACGCCGTCGCTACGCGACGTGATGCGACGGGGCGCCGCCGACGAGGAACTTTCGGCGACCATCCGGGGCATCGTGCGCGGCAAGCCCGCCGGTCACGAGGCGGGCGTCGAGGGTGGACGTTTCTTCGAAGGCGTGATGACCCACATCGGCGGGTAGTGCACGGAGTTTGCACGGCCCTGCCGCGGGGTGTCCACGGGTGCGATGGTCGGCTTGCACGACGGGCAGCGACATTGTCCCCATGCGAAAGTCCCTCCTCGTCATCCCCGCCCTCGCCGTCGTCACCACCCTTGCGCTCGCCCGGGAGGACCGGGAGGCCGATCCCGTCACGTTGCGCCAGCAGGCCAACGGCGTGGCCGAGTGGCTCGACAGCGGCGTTCACACCGGGCAGTTCTCCACCGGCACCTCGCTCTTCGACCAGGAGTGGGTGTTCGGCACGGCCCAGATGGCGGCGCTGGGGTTCGGCCAGGTGGCCTCGGTGGACCCCGGGCGCCGAGACGAGCACCTCGCCCGGATGGAGGCGGCCATCGACGCGATGCTCTCCGACGCAGGCCGCGCCTTCGACGCCGGGAAGTGGAAGGAAGATCCGCTCGCTTCGCTCGACGGTGGTCGCGGGCACGCCGCCTACCTCGGCTACACCAACCTCGCGCTGTCGCTGCACCGCTCGCTGGTGGCCGACTCCCGGTACGGCACGCTCAACGACGCGCTGAGCGACGCGATCGCCGCGCGGGTGCTGCGCGAGAAACACGGCGTCTTCGAGACGTACCCGGGTGAGCGTTACCCGGTCGACACCGCAGCCGGCGTCGCGAGCATCGTCTTGCACGACCGGGTGACCGGGCGGGATCACGCGGCAGCGCTCGACCACTGGCGTGCCGCGTTCCACACCAGCCAGCGCGCCGGCGACAATGGCCTGCTGTACCAGTCCACCCGTGCCGACGGTCGCCCCTCGATGCCGGAGCGCGGGTCCGGCACCTTCCTCACCGCGTGGTTCTTGTCGTTCGGCGACCCGGAGCTGGGCTGCGACTTGTACGCTCGCGGTCGCGACACGCTCTTCTCCACCGTCGGACCGGTCGTCGGGATGCGCGAGTACGCGCCGGGGACGGTGGGTCGCGCCGACATCGACAGCGGGCCGATCGCCATGGGCCTGGGCGTCTCGGCCACCGGGTTTGGGCTCGGCGCGGCGCGGGCCTGTGGCGACACCGAGACCGCCGAGGCGCTCACCCGCACCGCCGAGTGGTTTGGCGCCGCCGACGTGGAGGGCGACGTGCTGCACTGGCGCTCGGGGACGGCCCTCGGCGGGGCGCCGGTGGCCGACGCGATCATGTTCGCGATGATGTCGACGCCGGGGAGGTCAGTCCCGGGAAGGTAGCGCGGGGCCCGGGTGGCGGCCAGGAGGGGGGATGGCGAGCGCACCGCTGGCCTGGACGATCCTGGCGCCGCCGGCGGCGCCGTGGCCACCCCAAGGGCACCAAAATCGGACAGGTGGCCACCCCAAGCCGGAGAGAATCGTACAACTTCTGCTCGGGTGTCCTCCGGCTGCCCGCCGCTCAACGGGCAAACGCCGAGAAGTCTGGCGCACCGCGGGCGAGCGGTTGCTCCTTGGGCCGAGTTGTCATGTTTCCGGGTGCATAGGGTCGACCTCTGTCCAGTTTTTCCGGGGATAGGGTTCAGTATCGTGTCGCGACACTAAGCGTCCTCGCCCGTGCCCCTCCCCCGTGTCGGACTTCACTCCGCGCACCGCCTCGTACTCGGGCTGTCGCGGTTCACGAGCACCGCGCAACTACCTGGCAACAACGCCATCGCGCCGCCGCTGGCCAGCAACGCCGTGGCCTGTCCGTCGGCGAGCAGTCCCGTGGGCGCGGTGACGTAGACCCCGGCCAGGCCGGTCGCCGCGAGGCCCGTTCGACCGTCGACCACGTGCCCCGGTTGTTGTTCCTGCGACGAGGTCGATAGCGCCTGGGTGACGGTGACCGTCGCCACCCGGCCCGCGAGGACCACGTCCGCGGGCCAGCCGTCGCCGCCGGGGAGCAGCGAGCCCCCGACCACCACGTCGCCGCCCGCGTCCACGGCGAAGTCGGTCACGCCTGCGCCTCGCAAGGCGTCGGCCGCCCGGTCGGCGAGGAAGCCCTTGAGCAGGCCGCCGAGGTCGAGGCCCGCGCCCTCGACGGTGAGGGTGTCGGCCTGGGTGAACCAGGCGGTGCCGCCGTGACCGATGTTGAACGCGCCGCCGCTCAGCATCCCCAGCGTGAACGCGGTCTTGAACAGCAGGACGCCGCCCTCGTCGAGCGCCTGGGGTGTGCCCCTGGCCGCCCGCGAAGTCATCGACTCCGGGTTCCACTCGGAGTACCGCGCCTCGGCCGCGTCCAGGGCCGTGAACGCATCCTCCACCACTGCCGCGGGCGTGGCCTGCCGGACGGTGATGCCCACGATCGTGCCCGCACCGGGTCGCGACACGCGGCGGTTAGGACTCGCCGACTCGGGCTGCCCGTCGACGCTCGGCGCCTCGTTGCCGCCCGCGGCCTTTGTCCCCCCGCGTGGACAGGCGGCGAGGAGCAGGGCCGCTGTCCACGCCCACCCCCCACGCGTCCCGCGGGCCGACACCCCGCTGGGCCTCACGCCGCCCCGTTCCCGTTGCCCGCGCCGCTCGCCGGGCCCCACATGTTCCACGTGGCCACCACGCTCATGTAGAAGAACCCGGCCACCAGCAGCACGCTGGCGGGCAACATCAGCGCCGCCAGCACCGCGGGCCCGTAGGCCACCCCCCAGGGCAGGGCGATCTGGATGGCCATGGCCACGACCGTGCCAACAATCGCAACCAGCTTCCGGGCCCGAGCGTCGCCCCCGAGGTTGTAGAGGTGCGCCACCACCAGGAGCGCCACCGGCTCGGTGAACAGGTGGAAGTGGGTGAGTTCGACGATCTGGCGGAACGACTTGGGGTACACCATGCCGGTGTCGTCGCCGCGCCAGTAGAGCGCCGCCTCGTCGCCGCTGGTGCCCATGCCATCCACGTGCAAGAGCCCCGCCGAGAGCAGCCCAGCCAGCGTGAAGAGCAAGAACGCCGTGTAGAGCAGCCGGGCAGAGACGTCGAGGCGTCGGAGGGCGTTGGGTGCCTTGCCCTCGAAGTGTTTCATCCGCCGAGCCACGTAGCCAGGAGCGCGCTCGCGCGCCGGGCGCCCGTCGACAGGGCCCGCGTGCTGATCGTGGCGCCGCTGACGATGCGGATCTCCTTGCCCGGGCGCATCGGATTCAGGAAGTCGAGCCCCACGAACTGCTCGCGAAAGCCCTCGGCGCGCACGCCGTCGCCGTAGGCCTCGCGGTACACCATCACCTCGATGCGCTCGATGGTGGCGTCGGGGCGCAGGGCCACGCCGAAGGTGATCGGCTCGTGCTGCCCGAGTTGTTCGTCGACCAGCGCGTAGCCGGTCACCTCGCTATCGACCCGGGCAACGTGCCAGGTATAGCTCTTGCTAGGCGGGTAGTAGCCGACTCTGCCCTTGAAAGCCTCGCGTTGCTCCGGGGTGACGGTCCACGACTCCGCGCTCACGCTGGCCCCGGGGAAGAACGAGGCCAGGAGCGACGCCTCGGTGAAGTAGGCATAGGCAAACGCCGGAGAAATGCGAAACAGCGCCAGCAGCAGCGTCAATCTGAGAATGATTTTCATTTTCGACTGGACGAGCACGGGGCTGCCTCATATTGATATTGATATTCAACGTCAAGATGGAGTCCGACCATGACCCCGCTCCTCCTCCTCGCCTTCCACGCCACGGCCGGCGAGCGCACCTTCGCCTTCAGCTACGGCTACGGCACCGTCCCCAAGGGGGGCGTGGAACTGGAGCAGTACACCACCGCCTACGGCAAGGACGGCTCCTCGGTGTACTTCTGGGAGCACCAGACGGAGCTCGAGTACGGCATCACCGACAAGCTGGAGGCCGGTCTCTACCTGGTCCAGGGCCACTGGGAGAGCGACCCGCTGAGTTTCCGTGGGTACAAGGCGCGCTTGCGCTACCGATTCGGCAACGCCGGCGGCAGCCCCTTCGGCGCCAATGCCTACGTGGAGTACATCGGCAGCCCCACCTTCGACGAGCACGGCGTGGAGCTCAAGGCCATCTTCGCCGGCGAGGTGAAACGTTTCGAGTGGGCGGTCAACGTGGAGTACGAGGTGGAGTTCGGCAGCGAACTCGTCCAGGAAATCGAGCCCACCTTCGGCGCCGGGATCCACGTCGCGCGGCCGGTGGTGGTGGGCATCGAGGGCAAGTTCGAGCAGTACATCAAGCCCTCGGGCAACGAGGGGCCCTTCTTGTTCGTGGGGCCGTCGATCCACCTCGCGGGGCAGGGCGGCAAGGTGTGGTGGACACTCGCCGCCATCGCGCCGGTCACCCCGCTCACCATCGAGGACCAGGGGGTGACGATTCGCTCGCTGGTGGCGGTCAACCTGTGATGTCGGCCCCCGAAGCCGCGAGGCTCGCTCCTCCTCGGCAGCCCCAGGTCGTCGCCGACCTCGTCGTCTTCTTGCACGACTACCTCGGCCTCACCGGCGTGGCCGCGCACACGCGACTCGGCGAGGACGTGCCCTTCGACTCCTTCGCGGTGGTCGACGTGATCGCCTTCGTGGAGGCGAAGTACGGCGTGGTCGTCGATTCTTCGGCGTTGTCGATTCACGACTTCGCCACGCCCGCCGTGATTGCGGAACGGGTGGCACGGGCGGCGTGATTGGAGCGCTGGATTCGCCTCGGGGTGGGTCTGGGCGGCGTGGCCCTCGCGACGCTCGGCGGCGCCTTGGCGGTCTCGTGGCTCGGCGCCGACGCCCCGCGGCTCTCGCTGTTCGTCCGCCTCGGTCCCTGGCTCGCGGTGGTGGTCGGGGTCTTGGCCCTGGTGCCGGAAACGTGGTTTCGGCGCGGGCAGTTGCCGGGTCTGGTGGCACTGTGGGTCGGCTGGCGCCTCGCGCAGTGGGGCAGCGGGGAGGGGTTGGCGGCGGTGGCGGGCACCGCCGTCGCGCTCGGGATCGCCCTGCTGCCGGACCGGTTGTGGATCCGCCGTGGGCAGGTGGCGGTCGCCACCCTCGCGATCGCGGCCCTGTTCTTCGTCAAGTCGGGGTGGGAGCGTCCACTGGTGGGCGCGGCGCTACAACTCGTAGCGGTGGCGGGCAGCAACACGCGTCCCACCGGGCTCGGCAGCCTCGCGCGTACCTTCTTCGCCACCAACGTCACGCAGACCACGCCAATCCCGCTGGACGAGGCGCAGAAGGTGGACCGGGGATGGCGCTCGATGGCGCGCGGGGGCGCGTGGTTGGTGGTGGCCGCGCCCCTTCACGCCCTGG
>CAYHRZ010000058.1:6341-15956 GCA_964359125.1 uncultured Klebsiella sp.
GCGGCGCTGGCCGCCTACCTTGCCCTGACCCTCGTCGCCACCTGGCCGCTCGCGTCCCCGCTGGTCACGCTCGACGCGGGCCAGCCGCTCCTTGCCATGCTGTGCGCGTTGGTGCTGTGGGCGGCCGTGATGGCCGACGTGGCGGGGATCATCTTCATGGACGCGGGGACGTTGCGGCTGCTCGGTGTGCCGGTGGCGGCGCCTGTGCTCGAGCCCTGGAAGAGTCGCGACATGCTCGACTACTGGCGTCGCGCGAACGTGTGGCGCTACCGCATGCTGGTGGAGGGCTACCAACGCCTCTTCCTGCCGCTGGCCGGTCCGTGGATGCCGCTGGGCGTCTTCGTGGTTTTCCTGGTCTCGGGCCTGCACCACGCCTCGGCGGTGGTGCTCGACTTCTTCCCCGGGCTGCGCTGGACGCTCGAGGGCGTCCTCTGCTCGGCGAACGCCTGGTGGAACCAGTGGAAACAACGGCGCGACGTCCGGCGCTACGTGGCCACCGGGCGCCGCCCCTGGCGTGGACCGGTCTGGGTCGCGACGCTCCTGGTGCTGCTTGCCCACGGCTTCTTGCAGAACATCTCGCACCACGACCGGCCTACCCGCGACGTCATCCGGGCGTGGGTGGGGCGTTGACCTCGCTCCGCACCCACGGGCAGCCCTTGTTGGAGTGGCTTGTCGCGGGCGATCGTGCTGACGTCGTGGTGGTCGACGACGGTGGGAGTTGGACGCGCGGCGAGCTCGTATCGGCGGTGACGCGACGCGGGGACGAGCTCGGGGCGCTGGAGGGCACGCGCCGTGGTGTGGGCGTCCCCTGCGGGGGCGTGGGGGTCGTCGAACTGCTGGCGGTGATCGCGGCCGGTGGCCTGCCGCTGGTGGGCGTCCGGGCCGGGAACGAGCCACCGCCGTCGTGGACCCCGCCGGGTCGCCTGTCGCTGGCCGTCCCCACCTCGGGGAGCACGGGGACCCCGCGCTGGGTGGCACTGTCGGCGGGCGGCATCGCCCACGTCGCGGCCTGCGTCGTCGACATCCTCGGCCTGCGACCCGGCGAGCGCCTTTTCTGCCCGCTGCCGCTGGCACACAGCTACGGCCTGACCCAGCTCTGGTGCTGCCTGCGGGCGAGGGCCACGTTGGTGCTGCCGCGCCGCCCGCTGCTGGGCCGTGACTGGGCGGCGGCGGGGGACTGCGCGGTGATCGCCGCCATCGCGCCATGGGCGGAGGCGATGGTCGCAGCGCGGGTCTCGCCGCGTGCCGTCACCCTGGCTGGGCAGGCCACGCCCCCTGCCGCCCGTCGTCGCCTGGCGGCGGCGATGCCGTCCACCGAGTTCCACGTGTTCTACGGGCTGACAGAGGCCACGAGCCGCGTGCTCGCCCTGCCCCCCGGTCGCTTCCTGGACGCCGAACTCGCTGTTGGCGTCCCCCTGGCGGGCACGGAGGTGGCGGTCCGCGACGGCGAGTTGTGGACGCGAGGGCCCCACGTGTCACCCGGCTACCTCGACGACCTCGAGGCCACGGCCGCCGGTCGAGAGGGTGACTGGCTCCGCACCGGCGACGCCTTCGTGTCCGGTCACGACGACCTCGCCTTCCTCGGGCGCCGCGACGGCATGGTCAAGCGCCTGGGGGAGAAGGTCTTCCCGGAGCGCGTGGAGAGCGTGATCCTGGGGCTTTCAGGGGTCCACGACGTCCGGGTCGTGCTCGACGGCGACGTGCTGGTGGCCGAGGTCGCGGGTGGCGACGTCGACGTGGCCCGGGTGCGGGCGGAGGTGCGGCGGGTGCTGGGGGGCGCCTCGGTGCCGGATCGCGTGTTGCCGGTGCCCGCCGTGCCACGCACGCCGTCAGGGAAGGTCCGCCGGTAGCGACGCGACGCGCGCGGCGTCGGCGGCGGTTTCGGATTAGGCGCCGGCGCCATGAACGCCAAGGGCGCCCTGCGCGCAGCCATCAAGATCTTCTTCACGGTCGCCATCTTCGTGGCGATCTTCGCCGAGTGGGGCGGCGGGCCGGTTCCCGTGGACCGGGTCGCGCTCACTTCGGACCAGGCCACCTTCCGTGCCAACCCGGAAATGCCTGGGATCGTGGGAAAACTCAAGGCCAAGCTGAGTGGCGCCACGCTGCCGGCCCCCACCGTCCCCCTGCCGCTGGCCGACGTGTGCAAGGCCGCCGCGGAGGGCACCGTCTACGCCGAGACCGTCGACGGGAGGGTCGTCCCCTTCAAGGCGCTGCGTCACTGCGAGAACGACGTGTTCACGCTGGTGCTCGCCAGCGCCAACGGCCCCGAACAGCGCATCGGCGACGTCGTGGCCAACGAGGTTTGGATTCAAGAGAAGGGATTCCAGCTCGTCCCGATGGACATGAAGGACCTCTGGCGTGAGATCACCAGCGTTGACATGGCGGTTTTCTTGCCGTGGTTCGCCTTCGCCATGCTCATCAAGCTGGTGGGGATCTTCGCCAACATCTACCGCTGGCAGATCCTGTTGCGCGGCCAGGGCCTGGAGTTCGGGTTCGGCTGGCTGAGCGCCAGCTACTTCGTGGGTCGCTACTTCGGCATCGTCACCCCCAGCACCATGGGGCTCGACGGCTGGCGCCTCTACGACACCATCCGCCTCTCGCGCAAGCCGGTGGAGTGCACCACGGCGCTGGCGGTGGAGCGGGTGATCGGTCTGGTGGGACTGCTGGCGGTGATCCTGATGTTCATGCCCTTCGCCGACCTGGGCAACAAGGGCCTGGGCGAGCTGGTCTCGGCGCTGAAGTTGCCCATCGCCGCGGGCGTCTTCTTCGGGCTCTTGTTGCTCCTGCAGCCCAACTGGTTCCAACCCCTGGTGCGGCTCGTCCCCACGGCGAAGCTACGCAACTTCGTCACCTCGGCGATCACCTCGGCCACGGCCTACTCGTCGAATCGTATGCCCTTGCTCGTCGCCCTTGGCTGCGCTGTTTTCGGCCAGGTCACCACGATGTTCATGTACTTTGGCAACGCGATGGCCTTGCAAGTCGAGGGGGTCACCACGGCGCAGGTGCTCTACGCCTCGGCGGTGATGACGCTCGGCACCTTCCTCGCCCCGTCCGCCTCCGGCGAGGGGGTGCGGGAGCTGGTCTTCGTCGCTCTGCTGCAGGGCCACACGACGGCGGCGAAGGCGTTCCTCATCGGTCACCTGGGGTTCTGGATCGAGAAGCTGCCGCTGTCGATCCCAGGCGGCTGGTTCCTCCTCCGGGCGCCCGACGCCTACAAACGCGTGACCCAGGACGACCTCGCCAGGCTCAAGCAAGAGACGGCGCAGGAGCAGGCGGCCGGCGCCAGTTGACCGATGGCAACGGGGCGCTCGGCGGGCTAGATCGGTGCCCCTCTCAGAGGTAGGCCATGAGCGACAATCTCCTCCCGTTCACCATCACCGCCGACTTGCTCGACACGGGCATGCGGGGCTTCCCCGTGAGCACGGTCTACACCTCGGAGGTGGATCCCGGCGACGGCCTCCACTACGTCGGCTACCCGATCGCCGACCTCGCGGACCTCGACCCCGAGGCGGCGGTTTTCTTGTTGTTCAACAAGCGCCTGCCCGACGCCCAGGAGCTTGCCGCGTTCAAGACGGAGCTCGTGAAACGGGCGCAGGTCGACCCCCGCGTGATCGACCTGGTGAAGGGCCTGCCGAAGGAGGGCCACCCGATGGAGTGGCTCCTGGCCGGCCTGAACTTCCTCGGGATGCTCTGCAAGACGGGCAACTACAAGGACGACGGGCTCAACGTGGTCGCCCAGATGCCCGAGGTGGTCGCGGCGATCTACCGGGTGCGGTCCGGGTGGGGCGCCCCGATCGCCAGCAAGCCGGAGCTGGGCCTGATGGAGAACTTCGTCCACATGATGGGCGTGCCCGGTGCCGACAGCGAGAAGCTCACCCGGCTGATGCGGGTGTTCTACGTGCTGCACATGGACCACGGCGGCGGCAACTTGAGCACCTTCGTCGGCAAGGCGGTGGCCAGCGGCAAGTCCGACATGTACGCCTCGCTCGGCGCGTCGATGGCGGGCCTCTACGGTCCCCTGCACGGTCGCGCCAACCAGGAGTGCCTGGAGTTCCTCGACCGCTGCGGCACGGCGGTGCCCGACGAGGTTGAGACTTTCGTGCGCGCGGAGATGGCGGCGGGTCGCAGCATCTACGGCTTCGGTCACGCGGTGCTCCGCGCCGAGGATCCCCGCGCGGGCATCCAGTACGAACTGGGTAAGGAACTGTGTCCGGGCGACCCGCTGTACCTCCGTGCGGTGGCCATGCGCGAGCGCGCGGTGAAGGTGCTCAAGGAGTCGCCGAAGGTCAAGAACCCCTACCCGAACGTCGACGCGGTGTCGGGCACGCTGTTGCGGGCCTGCGGCCTCACCGACAGCGAGTACTACACGGTGCTCTTCGGGCTCTCGCGGTGCTCGGGCATCGCGGCGCAGATTGTCGACGAGCGGACCGTGCACCGTAACGGCAAGGGCGTTCCCATCTACCGGCCGAGCGACCTGCCGGTGAACCAGGACCGGCGGCGGCTCCAGAAGTAGCCCCTCGCCAGGCGCGGACCTTCGACCGAGTGGCGAGGGACCCCGCTACCGACTAGATCGGCGGCCCTTTTGATGAGGTCGCCCATGTTCGAGAAGATCACGCCGCCGTCGCGCGGTCAGGCCATCACCGTCGCCAACGACGGTACGCTCCAAGTGCCCAACGAGCCCGTCATCCCCTTCATCGAGGGCGACGGCACCGGGCCGGACATCTGGGCCGCCTCCGTGCGGGTCCTCGACGCCGCGGTTGCCAAGGCCTACGGCGGGACCAAGAAGATCTCGTGGCTCGAGGTGTACGCGGGCGAGAAGTGCTTCAACAAGTTCGGCGAGTGGCTCATCCCCGACACGCTCACGGCGGTCAAGGCCTACAAGATCGCCATCAAGGGGCCGCTGACCACGCCGGTGGGCGGCGGGATCCGCTCGTTGAACGTGGCGCTCCGGCAGGAACTGGACCTCTACGCCTGCGTGCGGCCGGTGCAGTACTTCACCGGCGTGCCGTCGCCGGTGAAGGAACCGGAGAAGGTCGACATGATCATCTTCCGGGAGAACAGCGAAGATATCTACGCCGGCATCGAGTGGCGGGCCGAGAGCGACGACGCCAAGAAGGTCATCGCGTTCCTGCAGAACGAGATGAAGGTCAAGAAGATCCGGTTCCCCGAGACCAGCGGAATCGGCATCAAGCCCGTGTCTAGAGAGGGCACGGAACGGCTCGCGCGCGCCACGCTGGACTACGCGCTCTCGCAGAAGCGGCGCAGCCTGTGCATCGTCCACAAGGGGAACATCATGAAGTTCACCGAGGGGGCGTTCAAGGACTGGGCGTACGAGTTGGCGGAGCGCGAGTTCGGCGACCGGGTGTTCACGTGGGCCCAGTACGACCGGATCAAGGAGAAAGACGGCGAGGCGGCGGCGAACGCGGCACAGAAGGCGGCACTGGCGGCTGGTAAGTTGCTGGTGAAGGATTGCATCGCCGACGCGTTCCTCCAGCAGATCCTGCTCCGTCCCGACGAGTACGACGTGGTGCTCACGCTCAACCTCAACGGCGACTACTGCTCCGACGCGCTGGCGGCGCAGGTGGGCGGCATCGGCATCGCGCCGGGCGCGAACATCAACTACCTGAACGGCATGTCGATTTTCGAGGCCACCCACGGCACGGCGCCCAAGTACGCCGGGCTCGACAAGGTGAACCCGTCGAGCGTGATCCTCTCGGGCGAGATGATGTTCCGCCGCCTGGGCTGGAACGAGGCGGCCGACCTGATCGTCTCTTCGATGAAGACCACCATCGGCCAGAAGCGCGTCACGTACGACTTCCACCGGCTCATGGAAGGCGCCACGCTGCTCAAGTGCAGCGAGTTCGCCGACGCGTTGATTGGGAATATGTAACGACGCGTGCGGAGGGTGGCGGCATGAGGCCTGCGCTCGGGGGCAAGACCGCGAGGTTCGTGGCGCGGTGCCGGCGCGTCGCCGTGCGGCTGGGCCTCGCTGGTGGCCCCTCCGAGTTCACGCGCGCGGTGTACCTGGCGCCACGGCAGGTGGTTCTTGTCACCGCGCGACACGGCGATGAGGAAGCCCTGTGGCCGGTCGACTGGCACACCCCTCTCGGCATCGAACCGCCGCGCTACGCTCTCTCCTTCGCCGCAGGGGGGCACGGGACCAGCGTTGCCCTCGCCGCAGGGGTATTCGTCGTGAACTTCGTGGGTTCCGAGCACGAGGCCGTCCTGCTCGAGGCGGGGGCGCGAAGCGGTAGAGACGGCAACAAGCGGGAGGCGATGGGGCTGTCGGCAGTGACCGCGGCCTTCGTCGATGCCCCGCGTTTGGAGCTCGCGGCGGGCTGGCTCGAGTGTCGCGTCGAGGACGCTCGACGACTGGACGACCGATTCCTCGTCGTCGTGAAAGTGATCCACGCGCAAACTGCTCCCCCGGGGCAACGCTGGTTGTTCCACCGCTGGCCGGAATCGTGAGCCGCGTCGCCGAGGCCTACGACACCACCGCCGCGGTCTACGATGACGTGTTCGTGGAGGACAACCGGCGACCGTGGCAGCAGGTGTACCTCCCACGAATTCGTCCCGGTGACGACGTCCTGGACGCTGGTTGCGGTACTGGGCTCGACAGCGTCGCGTGCGCCCGGGCGGGCGCTCGGGTGGTAGGTGTGGACGCGTCGGCGGGCATGTTGGCTGTGGCCCAGCGCCGGTCGCAGGCTGCCGGCGTGGAGGTGGTGTTCAGACAGGGCGACCTTGGTGACCGCGCGGCCTGGGGCGGGGAACAATTCGACAGAGTGATCTCCGGATTCGCCGCGATCAACACGGTGGACGACTTGTCGGCATTCTTCGAGCTTGCGCACCGATCGCTCCGTGCGGGTGGCGAGCTGCTGGTGCACTTCTTGACGCCGGGCGGCTTGTTCGACCGCGTCGCGAACCTCAGCCGCGGCCGAATCCGCGCGAGTCTCACCGGCTGGCGGGACTCGCGTCGTGAGGTCAGTGTCGGGGGGATCGTGGTTCCGCACCGCACGTGGCGCTCGGACGTGCTCTACGCTCGCTTTGCAGCGCCCTGGTTCGTGGTCGTTGCCGCACACGGGGTGGGTGTGTGCACCCCCGACGACGGCCCCAGCCGGGTTCCCAAGCACCTTACCCGCGCGTTGCGGGTGGTTGACGGGAGCGTTGGTCGTGCCCCGCTAATTCGCCGCTACGGGCGCTTCGGAATCCTCGTCTTGCGTCGACGATAGGGGCTACTCCGGCACCGGAAGCAGGGCCACCGCGCCGGCGTCCGTGCCGCCCTCGTCGTCGAGGCGTCCGCCGACCGCGAACCAGTCACCACCGTCGCCGCCGATGTCTCCGACGAGACCAGCCCTACAGCCAAACGCCGACGCCCTCCGGGTCGAGACGGCCTGGAGGCGAAGTGTCGATAGCTCGATCGACGCGCCGAATCGGGTCTGGTCGCTGCCGATCACCCCGGCCCAACCCGTCCCGAGGTCGGTCCTTGATTCGATGAACAACATCGTCTCGGAGCGGCCGTCGGCGTCTCGGTCGCCCAAGTCGATTGCCTCCGTAACGGTGTCGCCGCCCCCTTCGAAGGTGGAGTAGGCTTCGTCGCGCTCCCACGTCGGGTAGGCGGAAAGGTCGGCGTAGACTGCCGCCGCGGGCCCGAGCACGGCTAGGTCCGCTCGTCCGTCCCCATCGACATCCCCGACCATCCGCGTGTCGGCCACGGCGTCGATGACCCTGGTCAGCGCTAGCGAGGCGACTTCGCCGCTCGGCGCTCCCCCGCGGATCACCCACAACTCGGTCGTTCCGTTGGATACCGCGACGTCGTCTCGTCCGTCGCCGTCTTGATCCCCGAGCCCGTGGACGTTGTTCCCCACCGTTTCGTCGGTCTGACTGCCGGTCCAGGTTGTCCCCGCGTCGAGCGCGGACGCCATGGCCTCGCCGTCTACGAGTTCGGTCGCCGAAAACACCTAAACGGCGCCCGCCCGCTGCGCGTCGCCCGAGTCGGAAAGCGGTGCGGAGGACACCACTTCCTGCACGCCATCCCCATCGAGGTCATTGCCGAACACGACGCGGGAGCCCAGGTAGGTCGCGGGCGCGGCGCCCACAACGCCGGCACGAGCGACATCCAGAGCCGCCGCGCTCACGGACGGGCCCAGCGCCGCGCCGGAAACGAGCAACACCAGTCCCGTGCCGTTGTCGTAGCCAGTTGCTCCGAGGAGGAGATCCGACTGGCCGTCGGCATCCACGTCCTGGCCGCCGTCGATCCCGGTGCCCAGGAACCAGTAGTCGTCGCTGGCTTCGAGCGTGGTGTGGTTGGCAAGCGGCCCGGCCTCGGTGCCGCGGACAATCCAGACGACGCCCCCGTAGTCGAATGAGGCGCTGTCGTAGTAGGCGGCGACCGCGAACGCGCTGCGCCCCGAGCCGTCCACGTCGCCAAGGGCGGCGAGGCTCGCGCCAGCTTGCCCCCCCCCGCACTCCGCCCCACCCAAGCGTCGGTTCCGAACTCCTCGGTTTGTTCTTCGAGTTCTCCGTCGCAGTCGGAGTCGGTGAATCCTCGCGCTCAGGTCTCGTCGGCGCCGGGGAAGGCGAGGGGGTCGGTGCCGTCGCAGTCGTCATCCACCGCGTTGCAGGTCTCGACAGCGCCCGGAAAGACCGACGCGTCGAGGTCGTCGCAGTCGTTCTCGGCCGCCGCCCCGTCGCCGTCGAGGTCGGCGAGGTCGGCGAGGCGCTGGTTGTAGAGCGACGTGTTGACAAGGCAACCGATGAAGAGTGCCAGCATCGCCGAAAGCTATCCGGCCGGGCGGTCGAACCAACCGGCGGCGCCGTCGAGCAGGGCGTAGTCCGGACGCGGCGAGGCCGGGGACTGGGCGGGCGGCGGCGGTGGCTGCCGGGCGGGAGCGGGGTCGGGGGCGGGCGCGGGTGCCTCGAGCGGGTCGCGCGTCGCGACCAACCAGCCTGCGAAGCCCACCGTCCACAGGGCCGACACGGGGATGCAACAGCACAGGTCGTCTACCGGTGTGGCGCCGTAGACCAGCGCCCGGGGGAACTCGCCGATCCACGGCGACAGCGCGAGCGTCACCGCGCGGAGCAGGACCTCGAGCGTCGCGACCGACACCCAGGTCCACGCCGGCGCGCGCGCACCCGGTCGACGGCCCAGCAACCGCACCATCACCACCAAGAGCGACAGGGACATCAGCACGCTCCACACCGCGCCCATGCCAGCGGTGAGCTTGGCCAAGTCGCCAAGCCCCTGGGCGGGATCCAACTGCCGGTCGCCGAAGCCCTTGATCTCGACCACGCCATGGACGACCATCAGCGGGACGAGGCCAGACACCGTGCGAATCAGCGCGACGAGCGCCGCGAACGGGAGCGGTACGAAGGCGAGTCGGGACACAGGGGCTCCGGGGTGGTTCCCAGTTCCCCTGCAGCTCGCGTGCCAACGGATCAACCGTGGTTTCTATCTTGTGCCTGACCGACCGCCGTCGGCCGTGTGGCCGGGCTCGCCGGTTGCCATTCCTGTCGCGACACCAATCATATCGAAAGGCTCAGAGGGTGTTGACATCTCGTCGAGCCCGGAGGGGACGGACTGGAGGCGTCGCCACCGGGGCCCGCCGTGCGAGGCGC
>CAYHRZ010000059.1:0-7094 GCA_964359125.1 uncultured Klebsiella sp.
CCGTTCCTTTCCCTGGCCCTGGCCGACACCGGTGTCGTGGAGGGCGGCGAGCCCCCCGTCGCGGACGCGGGGCTCGGCCTGCTCGCGGCCGTGGGCGACACGGTCTCGCTGAACGGCACCGCGTCGCGGGATCCCGAGGGGGCCGACCTCGGCTTTTTCTGGTCGCAGACGGGCGGGCCGGAGGTGGGCATCAAGAACGGCGACGAGGCCCAGCCATCGTTCACGGTGGAGAGCCCGGGCACCTACCGCTTCGCGCTGGTGGTCAACGACGGCTACCAGGACTCGGCGGCCGACACGGTCGAGATTGTCGTCGCCCACACGCAGTTCGGTGGCGAGGCCGAGGGCGGCTGCGCGTCGGCGAGTGCGCCCGCCTGGTCGGCTGTCCTGAGCCTGCTGGCCCTCGCCCCGCGCCGCCGCCGCCGCCCGCCGTTCCCTTGACCCTCCTACGGGCGCGGCTCGACGCGCTGGTCCACCGGACCGACGAGCCTGCTCGCTTGGCGACGGATCCGCTCCGGTTCCCGCGTCGATACCGAGATCCCGGCGATGTCGAGGTCGCGGCCTTCCTCTCGGCCAGCCTCGCCTTCGGGCGCGTGGGGCTCTTCGGCGCCGTGCTCGAGCGCATCTTCGCGGTCGCCGACGCGGCGGGCGGGCCGGCGGCCTGGGTCGACGACGGCGACTTTCGCGGCCTCCAGGGGGTGTACTACCGGTGGCACGGCACCGGCGACATCGTCGCGCTCTGCGCCCTCGCGGGGCGGGTCCGCGCGCTGGGGGGCTTCGAGACGCTCTTCCAGGGCCAGCCCTTCGCACGGGCGCTACCGGAGGTGATCGTCGCCCTGCGGGCACAGTCACCCGAGAACCGGTCGTTTCGAACCTTCCTGCCGTCGCCGCTCGACGGCTCGGCCTGCAAGCGCTGGTGCCTGTTCGCGCGGTGGATGGTGCGGGACGCCACGCCGGACCTGGGCTTGTGGACGAGCTTGCGCGCCCGCGACCTCGTCATCCCACTCGACACCCACGTCTTTCGCCTGTCCCGCCTCGTGGGCCTCACGCGCCGGGCCACGCCGGGCTGGGCGACGGCGGTGGAAGTCACGGCGGCGCTTGCGGCCTTGTGCCCGGAGGATCCGCTGCGGTACGACTTCGCGCTGGCGCACCTCGGCATCAGCGGCGAGTGCCGGAACCGTCGCGACGCGGAGGTTTGTCCCCCCTGCGCGCTGCGGGCGATCTGCGTCCACGGCACGGATATCGGCGACAGGCCTGGGGCCGGTGGCCTATGCTGCCGATCGTGACACCAGTGGTTGTCCTCGCGATGACTTGGGCCGTCCCGGCCAGCGCCGGGCCCCTCTCCGACGCGGAGTGGGCGGAGTTGCGCGCCGGGGAAGTGGTGGTGCACGCCGACACCTCGGGCCCCGAGACCATTTCGACCGGGTATGTCCTGGTCAACAAGGCCCCGGATCCGCTCTGGGGCGACGTGCTCGACTTGAAGGCGCGCATTCCCGAGAACGGCACACTCCGCGGGATCACCGAGTACCGTCGCGACAGCCCGTACGAGTGGTACGTCACGGTCGACATGGAGGTGTTCGGCGTGGGCGTGTCGTTCACGAACCACTGGACCTGCCGGGGCGACACGTGCACCTACACGCTGGATCCCTCGCAGCCCAACGACCTCACCCGCTGCGACGGCTTCTTCAAGCTCGAGCCCGTCGAGGGCCAGAGCCTCCTCACCTACCACTCGGTGAGTCGGCACCGCGTCGTCGTGCCCGGCTGGGTGCGACGGTGGCTGGCCATCGACGCCGTCCAGAACCTCCTCGCCAAGATGAAGGGTCGCGCGGAGCGCCGCTGATCGGCGGGCGGTAGGGCGCGCCCCTAGCCCTTGCCGCTGGTCGCCCGGAGGTGTTGGGCCAGGTCGGCGCTGATGTCGTTCACGTCGACCCCGCACTCGGCGAGCAGGTCCGCCATCTCGGGGGGAGGGCAGCCGCAGTCGGCCGCCTCCGCGCTCTCCTCGGGACTTAGCCAGCAGAAGACGCGGGCCAGCGCACGCGCGTCGCTCGCCGCCAGCGGGGCCACCTCGGCGGTGCTGCCGACCTCGAGCCGCGCGTCGGCGTGCATCCACGCGTGTAGGCCGCGGCGCCGGTCCACGAGCAACTCGTGCACGACCGGAGGCTCGCCCTCGAGGTCCAGGACCACTCGCGCCACCGTGCCCGGCGGCAGCGTGCAAGGGCCGCGCACGTCGGCCGACACCACGCCGGAGCCGTCGGCCTGCGCCACGACGGCGGGGCCCAGTGGGCGGCCGTCCTCGGCGACGAGGCCGATGGTGAGGCCCCGCACGGCGAGTTGCGACGAGAGGTCGAACTGCATGCGCCAGCGCGTGTCGACCCGATCCAGTGCCGTGAGCTTCAAGCGGGCTCCCACGGCGCATATACTCACGCCTTCGCGAGAGGCAACGATGTGGCTGGGCTTGTTTTGGCTGGGCTGTGAGACTGAAACACCGGCGCCGCCGCCGCGAACCGGTGCGAAGCGGCACGCGCCGCGCGCCGAGGGCCGCGCCGCCGACGTTGCAGGGTCGGTCGACGAGGAGGTGCGGACCGGCGGGGACCGTCCCCCGGTGATCGAGCGGTTCAACGTGAAGCCGGGCAACCCGACGGTGCTGAGCACCATCGTCGCCACCGTGGAGGCCCACGATCCCGACGGAGAGGACGTCGAACTCGAGTACCGCTGGGAGGCCGACGGGCAGCGAATCGGCGACGCACGCGGCCCCGAACTCGCCGTGGCCGACTTCCCGCGCGACACGGTGATCACCCTGCTCGTCACCGCCCGGGACAGCCAGGGCGAGACCACCCGTTCCAGCGGGGAGATGCGGGTGCGCAACGCGCCGCCGCAGTTCACGACGCAGCCAGCCGACGTCACGCGCCTCGACGGCTTCCGGTTGGTGGCGGAGGATCCCGACGGCGATGCCATCACCTGGTCGGTCGAGGGCGGGCCTGCGGCCCTCACCATCGACCAGCGGGGCGTCTTGCGCTGGCAGGGGAGCGAGGACGACCCCGGCGGCGCCTTCACCGTGAAGATCAAGGCCACGGACCCCGGCGGTGAGGCCGGCACGCTGGAGTTGCCTCTTGACGTTGCCCCCGGAAAGAAGCGCGGCCCGGCCGGACCGGCGCCCGCACCTGTGGAGAAGTCTGGATAACCCTGTGGACAACCTATGGACACATTATGTAGTGTGTCGATGTGGCGTTGACCCACAACATCTTGTGTTTGACCCCTTGACCCGTCGACGGCGTTCCCATACGATCGCAAAACGGGTGGGGGCCGCGCGCTCCTGCTCGCGGCCGACCCGAAGCTCTTGCGGAGTCAATACCAAATGCACATTTCTCGCCGTTTCACCTCGCCTTCTTCCCTCATTCCCTCCACCCCCTACGACGCGTTCACGTGGGTTGGCCGCCGCTCCGAGATCCGGAACCCTGACGGATCACTGGTGTTCGAGGCTGATGATGTGCAAGTGCCGTCCGGCTGGAGCCAGGTGGCCGTCGACATCCTCGCGCAGAAGTACTTCCGGAAGGCGGGCGTCCCGGCCGTCACCCGCCGGGTGGCAGAGAAGGGCGTCCCCGATTGGTTGCAGCGGCGGGCCCCCGACGAGGAGCGGCTCGCTGAGCTGGCCCCGGACCGCCGTTTCGGCCCGGAGCGCGACGCGCGGCAGGTGTTCGACCGCCTCGCGGGTTGCTGGACGTACTGGGGCTGGAAAGACGGCCTCTACACCTCGGAAGACGACGCCCGCGCGTTCTACGACGAGCTTCGCTACATGCTGGCGGCGCAGATGTGCGCGCCGAACTCGCCCCAGTGGTTCAACACCGGGCTGAACTGGGCCTACGGGATCGACGGGCCCGCCCAGGGCCACTTCTTCGTCGACGACAAGACCGGGAAGCTCCAGGCTTCCCAGAGCGCCTACGAGCGCCCGCAGCCGCACGCCTGCTTCATCCAGTCGGTCACCGACGACTTGGTGAACGACGGCGGGATCATGGACCTCTGGACGCGCGAGGCTCGCCTTTTCAAGTACGGCTCCGGCACCGGCACCAACTTCTCGCGGCTGCGGGCCGAGGGCGAGCGCCTCTCGGGCGGTGGCCGTAGCTCGGGTCTGATGAGCTTCCTGCGCATCGGGGACCGTGCGGCCGGCGCGATCAAGAGCGGTGGCACGACGCGCCGCGCCGCCAAGATGGTGTGCCTGGACCTCGATCACCCGGACATCGAGGCCTTCGTGAACTGGAAGATGATCGAGGAGCAAAAAGTGGCCTCGCTGGTCACCGGCTCCCGAACCAACCAACGGCACCTCAACGCGATCATGGCGGCGACCCGGCCGGTCGACGGCCTCACCGGCGACAACCGCTTCGACCCCAAGCCCAACGTCGCGCTCCGGCGCGCGATGCGCGCGGCCCGGGCCGACGGCGTGCACGACAGCCTGATTGTGCGCACGATGCAGTACGCCCGGCAGGGCTTCACCCGCATCGACTTCCGCAGCTACGACACGGACTGGGACGGCGACGGCTACGGCACCGTGTCGGGGCAGAACAGCAACAACTCGGTACGGATCCCCAACGCCTTCATGGACGCGATGCTGCGCGACGAGGAGTGGAAGCTCGCGCACCGCACCACCGGGAAGGTCACCCGCGTGCTGCGCGCCGGGGAGTTGTGGGACAGCATCGCGGTCGCGGCCTGGTCCTGCGCGGACCCGGGCGTCCAGTTCGACACCACCATCAACGAGTGGCACACCTGCCCCGAGGATGGACGGATCAATGCGAGTAATCCGTGCTCCGAGTACATGTTCCTCGACGACACGGCCTGCAACCTGGCGTCGCTGAACCTGATGCGGTTCTACGACCCCGAAACCGGGAAGTTCGACGTCGACGGGTACGTCCACGGCATCCACCTCTGGACGCACGTCCTGGAGATCAGCGTGGGGATGGCGCAGTACCCGTCCCCGCGCATCGCGGAGTTGTCCTACCGCTTCCGCACCCTCGGCCTCGGCTACGCCAACCTCGGTGCCCTGCTGATGGTGATGGGCGTGCCCTACGACAGTCCCGAGGGCCGGGCGGTGTGCGGCGCGCTGTCGTCGATCCTCACCGGCGAGTCCTACGCAGAGTCGGCGCGGCTGGCGGCCCAGCGCGGAGCCTTCGCAGGTTTCAAGAAGAACAAGCTGGCGATGTTGCGGGTGATTCGCAACCACCGCCGCGCCGCCTACAACGCCCCGTCCGCGGAGTACGAGGCCCTGACCATCAAGCCGGTCGGACTGGTGCCCGACAAGTGCCCGCCGGCGTTGCTGGCGGCCGCGCGAAAGGCCTGGGACGACGCCTACGACCTCGGTGAGGCCCACGGCTATCGCAACGCCCAGGTGACGGTCATCGCCCCCACCGGCACCATCGGCCTGGTGATGGACTGCGACACCACCGGGGTGGAACCCGACTTCGCCCTGGTGAAGTTCAAGAAGCTCGCGGGGGGCGGCTACTTCAAGATCGTCAACGAGTCCGTGCCCCCGGCGCTGCGAAAGCTGGGCTACAGCGAAGCTCAGGTCAAGACCATCATCGACTACGCCTGCGGTCGCGGCACCCTCAAGGGCGCCCCGGGGATCAACCACGAGTCCCTCCGCGCGAAGGGCTTCGACGACGTCACGATCACGCGGGTGGAGAAGGATCTCCCGGCCGCCTTCGACATCAAGTTCGTCTTCAACAGGTTCACGCTCGGCGAGGCCTTCTGCCGCGACGTGCTCGGTGTCGACCCCGACGCGCCCGACATGCTGGCCGCGCTGGGCTTCACTCGCGCCCAGGTCGAGGCGGCGAACTTCTACGCCTGCGGGACGATGTCGTTGGAGGGGGCGCCCGGGCTGAAGGCGGAACACCTCCCGGTGTTCGACTGCGCCAGCCGCTGCGGTCGCAACGGCACGCGCTTCATCTCTCCCGAGGCGCACATCCGCATGATGGCGGCGTGCCAGCCGTTCATCACCGGCGCGATCAGCAAGACGATCAACATGCCGAACGACTCCACCGTCGCCGACGTGAAGAACGCCTACCTGTTGTCCTGGCGGCTGGGGATCAAGGCCAACGCCCTGTACCGCGACGGCTCCAAGCTGAGCCAGCCGCTGGCCAGCGTCTTCGCCGAGGATCTCCTGTCGGCCGTGGATCTCGCGGAAGACGAGGCCGAGCCGATCGCCGCGTTGCCGGCGGCGGCGGCCGCCAGCGCCGTGGCGGAGAAGTTGGTGATTCGCTACCTCGCGAAGCGGCGCCGCCTCCCGGACCGCCGGCGCGGCTACACGCAGAAGGCCATCGTGGGCGGGCACAAGGTTTTCCTGCGGACCGGCGAGTACGACGACGGTTCCATCGGAGAGATCTTTGTCGACATGCACAAGGAGGGCGCCGCCTTCCGCTCCTTGATGAACAGCTTCGCCATCGCCGTGTCGATCGGCTTGCAGCACGGCGTCCCCCTGGAGCGCTTTGTCGACCAGTTCGTGTTCTCGCGCTTCGAGCCCAACGGCCCCGTGCGCGGCCACGACCGCATCAAGATGGCCACGTCGATCATCGACTACATGTTCCGCGACCTCGCGGTGAACTACCTTGGTCGAAACGACCTCGCGCACGTCGACGAGGAGCAACTCCGTCACGACACCCTCCACAAGACCGGCGAGGAAACGCGTTGGTCCGAGGAGGAGGAGATCGCGGTGCGCCCGGTGATGCTCTCCGATTCGGCCGTCGACGTCGACGCCCCGCCGCCCACCCTCCCGGGCGCCGTCGTGAGCCCCGTGCCCGCGTCGAACAGCGTGCATGTCGTCCATGGATCCGCACCGGCCAAGACGGGGAACGGTAAGATCAAGCTTCAACTCGTGAAGGATGCGAAGGCCCGGGGCTACGAGGGCGACACGTGTCCCGAGTGCGGCGCGCTGACGATGGTCCGCAACGGCGCGTGCTTGAAGTGTGTGAGCTGTGGTTCCACCAGCGGATGTAGCTAGGGCGCGGTGGTCGATCCCGACGACCTGAGCGCCCTGGACCGGGAGCGGGGGGGGGGGGGGGGGGGCCCCGGGGGGGCGGCGGGGGGGCGCCCCGCCGGCCCCGGCCCCCGCC
>CAYHRZ010000059.1:7104-10057 GCA_964359125.1 uncultured Klebsiella sp.
CCACCAGCGGATGTAGCTGGGGCGGGGGGGGCTCCCCCGACCACCGGAGCGCCCTGGACCGGGAGCGGGCGCTGGCCGTGGGCCAGCGCTTGCGCCTAGAGGAGATCCGCGATCCGGACGGCGCCGCCTTCCACGCCGCCTACGACATGTTGGATCGCTTCTTCGGTGCCCTCGGGGAACTCGAGGACCGCGAGGTCCTCGCGCGGTTCGTGCGCGAGCGCGTCCTGGACTACGGGGCGGGCGCGTCGGGGACCTACCACCTCGTGGGCGCGTGGGACGGCGAGGCGTTGGTGGGTGTGCGGGACTGCTACGTCGACATCGACGAGGTGGCTGGCCTCTCCCTGGTGGCCCTGTCGCACAGCTTCGTCGCCCCCGCGTGGCGACGCTCGGGACTGGCGGCGCTCTTCCGCGCCCTCCCGGTGACGCTGGCGCGCCAGGCGCAGGCGGCGCGATTCGGCCGGGAACTGCCCACGCTGGTGGCGGCGGAGATGGAGCCGGCCGACCCGGCGGTGCCCGAGAGCGTCGTCCGCCTCGTCGCCTACGGCAAGTCCGGGTTCTCCGCGCTCGATCCGCGTCGATTCCGCTATTCCCAGCCGGATTTCCGCGCCGACCCGATGGCCGACCACACCGGCATCGCCATGCTGGGCATCGTGCGCACCGTCAACCTGCCGCCCGGCCCCCTGGCGCCCTCAGTGGCCGAGGTCTTCCCCCGCCTGTTCCACGTCTGCCATCGGATGTACCTCGATCGTTCGCGGGTGGATCCCTCCGAGGAACACGCGGTGGGCACCCTCCGGGCGTCGGCGGAGCCGGTGGCGCTGCTGCCCCTGCCGACCTCGCGGGGGGAATTGCAGCGACTGGGCCCGCTGGTGCGCAGCGCCGTGCTGCCGCTTTACCCCCGGAACCTGAGGGGCCCGGAGGGCGATCGCGTGTCGGATCCCGTTTCCGAACTCGCGGCGATCCTCGCGGGTAGCTAGCGCCCGGGTCGGTGGGCCGCGGTGCGGTTCTTGCCGCTGCGCTTGGCCGAGTACATCGCCTGGTCTGCTGCCTCGAACATGTCCTCGGGACAGGCAAAGCTACCATCCAACTCGGCCACCCCTAGACTCACGGTGGCAACCAGCGAGTCCCCCGCCATGGCCATCGGGAAACCCTCGATCGCCGCGCGGATGCGCTCGGCCACGCACACACCGCCTTCGAGCGGCGTCTCGGGGAGGACCACGGCGAGCTCTTCCCCGCCGACCCGCGCGCCGAGGTCCGACAGTCGCAGGTTGTCGCGGACGATGCGCCCGATTTGCCGGAGCACGAGGTCGCCCACCCGGTGCCCGTGCCGGTCGTTGAGCAGTTTGAAGTCGTCCGCGTCGAGCACCAGCAGCGAGAGCGGCCGGGTGTAGCGCCCCGCGCGCTCGAACTCGCGGCGGAACGTGCGGTTGAAGACCTCGCGGTTGGCCAGACCCGTGAGCGCGTCGGTGGTGGCGCGCTGCAACAGGCGTCGCTGGGCCTCCAACTCCTCGTCGATGCGCAGGGCGTAGCCAAAGAGGGTGGACCCCACGAGCAGCTTGTCGTGTTCGCGCAGTTCCACCTCGTCCTCCAACCGGCGGCCGTTCACCCAGGTGCCGTTGGTGCTGCCGAGGTCCCTCACCGTGACCCGCGGGGCAGGGCAGCCGATCGCGGGGTTCGTCCAGCATACCAGGGCGTGACGGCGCGACGCTTTCGCGTCGGCCAGGGGCACGTCGTTGCCGAGGTCTCGACCGAGGACCAGCGGCTTCTCCCCGAGCATCCACGTCCTGCTGGCTTCTTCGCCTTCCAGCATCGTGAGCACCGGTACCGCGTGGGAGGGGGCGCCCACCAGGGCGGGGCCGGAGCGGGTGGTGTCGTTGGCGAGCATGCTTGACCTCGGGCCCGCTCGTCGGTCGCCTGCGCCCGAACTTGAGGGTCGCAGGGCTGCGGTCGCGCGCGCCGAGACCGGATAGATGCCGCCCCTTTCCAGGAGTTGCCATGCGCCGCGTTTACAACAGCATGATCGAGTGCATCGGCGACACGCCTGCGGTGCGCCTCAACCGCGTGGTGGGGGCGATGCCCGGCGCCCTCTACGCGAAGGTGGAGTACCTCAACCCCGCCAACAGCGTGAAAGACCGCATGGCGCTGAAGATCGTCAACGACCTGGAGGCGAGCGGCCAGCTCAAGCCGGGCGGCACCATCGTCGAAGCCACCAGCGGCAACACCGGGGCTGGCCTGGCGCTGGTGGCCGCGATCCGTGGCTACAAGACGATTTTCGTCATGCCCGACAAGCAGTCGGAGGAGAAGCGCGCGGCGCTGCGGGCCTACGGCGCCCGGGTGGTGATCTGTCCCACCGACGTCGAGCCCGATGACCCCCAGTCCTACTACCTGACCGCCAAGCGGCTGGTGGAAGAAACGCCTGGTGCCGCCTACTCCAACCAGTACCACAACCCCTCGAACGCCCAGGCGCACTACGAGAGCACCGGCCCTGAGATCTGGAAGCAGTTCGACGGCAAGCTCGACGTGCTGATCTGCGGGTTGGGCACGGGCGGCACCATTTCGGGCACCGGAAAATTCCTGAAGGAGCAGAATCCCAAGATCCGGGTGATCGGGGTGGATCCAGTTGGATCGCTGTACTTCGACTATTTTCACACCGGTCAGCTCACCAAGCCCTACAGTTACAAGGTGGAAGGGATCGGGGAAGACTTCCTACCTTCGACGATGGATTTCACCTTCGTCGACGACGTGGTCCGCGTGAACGACAAGGAATGTTTTGTCACCACCCGGCGGCTGGTGCGCGAGGAGGGCATTTTCTCCGGCGCCTCCTCGGGCGCGGCGGTGGCCGGCGCGGTGAAGTGGATGAAACAAAACGCGACCCCGGAGACGCGGGCGGTGGTCATCCTCCCCGACAGCGGCGCCCGCTACCTGTCCAAGGTCTACAACGACAACTGGATGCGCG
>CAYHRZ010000059.1:10067-15852 GCA_964359125.1 uncultured Klebsiella sp.
TGCGCGAGAACGGCTTCATGGAGGAGGACCTCGGCCTGGGGGCGGTGCGGGATCTCCTCGAGAACAAGGGCCGGGGGCGGGACCTGGTCACGGCGCGGCCGAACAACAGCGTCTCGGAGGTGGTGGGGTTGATGAAGCTGCACGGGGTCTCGCAGGTTCCCGTCATCGACGACGGGAAGGTGAGCGGTATCCTGCACGAGTCTCGCCTCCTGGAGCGGGCCCTGGACTCGGCGGGGAGCGCGCGCGGGTCCGGGACGGTCAACGAAGTGCGGGAGTCGAACTACTGCACGGTCGACGAGGAGACCGACGTGGCGGTGCTCGTGGAGTTGTTCAAGCGCGCGAAGGTGGCATTCGTGATCGACGAGGGCGGCCGTCCGTTCGACATCATCACCCGCATCGACCTCATCGACTACATCGGCGGTGTGACGTCGCAAGCGCGGGAGCGAATCGGATGAGTACGGTGCCGATGAGGTTCAACAGCCTGGCGATTCACGCGGGGCAGTCGCCGGACCCGGCCACCGGTGCCGTGATGACGCCCATCTACCAGGTGTCGACGTACGCGCAGGACGGGGTGGGTGGCCACAAGGGCTACGACTACAGCCGCACCGACAACCCCACGCGCACGCCCTTGCAAGCCTGCCTAGCGGCCCTGGAGGGGGCGGCCCACGGGCTGTGCTTCTCGTCGGGGATGGCCGCCACGGACGTGATCCTCCGGTCCCTGTGCCGACCGGGTGACCTCGTGCTGTGTGGTGACGACGTGTACGGCGGCACCTACCGGCTGTTCGACAAGGTGCTTCGGCACTGGGGCGTCGACTTCCGCTATGCCGACTTCTCCTCGGCGGACCCGGGCGCCCTGGTGCCCGAGGGCACTCGACTCGTGTGGTTGGAGACGCCCACGAACCCGCTTTTGAAGGTGTCCGACGTCCGGCGCGTCGCGTCGCGGTGTCGCGAGGTGGGCGCCACGCTGGTCGTCGACAACACGTTTGCCACGCCCTATTTCCAGCAGCCGCTGGCGCTCGGCGCCGACATCGTCGTGCACAGCACCACGAAGTACCTCAACGGCCACAGCGACGTGGTGGGCGGCTTCGCCGCCACCAACCACACCGCGACCTACGAGCAACTCAAGTTCCTCCAGAACGCGGCGGGGGCGGTGCCCGGCCCGATGGACTGCTGGCTCACGCTGCGCGGCGTGAAGACGCTGGCGGTGAGGATGGACCGGCACCAGCAGAGCGCGACCGCCATCGTCGACTACCTGGAAGCCCACCCCCAGGTGGAGCGGGTGTACCACCCCATGATGTCGCCGGTGGCGCGGGCGCAGATGAGCGGCTTCGGTGGCATGATCTCCTTCGACCTGCGCGGCGACACCGAGCGGGCGCGCCGCTTCGTGGCCGCGACGCGCCTGTTCACGCTGGCCGAGTCGCTTGGAGGCGTGGAGTCGCTGATCGAGACGCCGGCCCTGATGACCCACGCCAGCATCGAACCCGCCAAGCGTCGCGAGGCCGGGATCATGGACGGCTTGGTTCGGCTTTCGGTGGGGCTCGAAGATGTCGACGATCTCCTCGCCGACCTGGAGCAGGCCTTCGAGGCCTAGGCGTCGTCGGGCGGGGGCGCGGGGCCGTCCCAGTCCAGCCCGAGTTGCGCCAGGCGCGCGACCAGGCGCGCGAGGTCGCCCAGCGCCACCACGCTCTCGTCCGGCGAGAGCGTCCGGCGCAGCATCGGGCCGGCCACGCGGTCGCGACGCAGCGCGCTGGCCGCTGCGTGCGGCAGTTTCACCACGACCGCCTCGGCCCCGGTGACGGGCTGCAGCCCGGAGCCGGCCAGCACCAGCGTTTCCAACTCGCCGGGCAGCTCGCCCCCGTGGTAGTCACGCAGGCGGTTGAGGAGCGTGGCGGGAGCGGCGTGCTTCCGTAGCTCCGGCTCGTACACGTGCGCGTCCACGTCTTGGCCCACGTAGCGGCCGAGGCGTGCCAGCGTGGCGCGCACGTCGAGGGGGTCCCAGCCGTCGGGGACCACCAGGCGGTTGCCTTGCGCGAAGAACCGCGCCCTCGGGCGTTGGGTGTAGTCGATGGTCCGGCCGGCGTCGGTTGCCGTGGCGACGCGCAGGCGCCCCGTGGCGTCCTCGAGGATGTCGACGCCGGTGACGATCGTGACTCGGGTGGCGCTCCGCTGCCACTCGCGTACCTGGTCGGCGACGTTGGCGGGCAGCCCCGTGCGCGAGAGCGTGGTCAGCCAGTCGTGGGTGTCCCGGTGGCCGGCACCCAGTTCAGCGCACACGCCCTCCCGGCTGAGCCGGTGCCGGCGCAAGGCGTCGCCGTCCGCGTAGGGGGCGAGGCGGCACAGCCGGCCGTAGTCCTCCCGCCGCGCCTCCGCCACGTGCACGAGGATCTCGGCGTTGGGGGTCAGGATGAACCCCCCCGGGCCCGGGGGCATCGGCTGCGGTCTCCGGAAGGCGGTGACGCCGTCGGCGCTGCGGTGGGCGTCGATCGCGCCCACCCGGTGCAGGACGTCGAGGGCTTGGGCCAGGGCGGGCGCCTCCACCTGCGAGAACCCCGCGTCGTCGAAGCCTTCGGCGCGCTGCGGGTACCCGTTCGCCACTGGGCTGAAGAAGGTTTCGCGGCCGGGGCCCCGGAGCAGGCGTTCGAGGTCGGCAGTGGCGATCCAACGGTCGTCCGCCAGGCGCAAGACCAGGGTTGCCACCGCGCCCCCGAGGGCGTCATCGGCGAGGCTGGCGAGGTTGGCGACGGGCCTCGGGTGGGCCTCAGGCAGGCCGTGCAGCCGGCCCCCGGCCGCGCGCACCAGGCCAGTGGCCCGCGCCAGCCGCAGTGCCAGGGACCACCGACCCTCGTCGTCGCCGAGGCCGGTGCAGATACGCTTCTCCACGTCGCGGCGGAGCGCCCCGTCTTGCGTGAGTTGTCCCGGGGAGCCCTCCAGCATCGCGGCCACCACCACCGCGTCCCACCGGGCATCGGCGGGCGCGAACGAGGGCGTCGCGTCGACGCGGGGGAGCGGCGCCGACAGCGAGACGCCCACGGCTGCCGGGTTCAAGCGGCAGGAACCCGCGTAGTGTTGAGGATGGATCGCGCCGCCGCTCGTCCCGTACACCCTGGGCAGCAGCAGCGCCGCCTGCCACAGGGAAAGGCCGTCGCGGGCGATGCGGTCGCGGAGGCGGTCGGGCAGCGCGTCCCCCACGGGCGCGGCGAGGATCAGTTGGTCGAGCAGGGCCCGGGCAGCGGGGGGCAAACGTTCCGCTGCCGTGGCCAGCGCCGCCGGGTCTTCCACCTGCGCGCCGCGCACGACCATCGTGGCCCGGAAGGCTGGGTCGTACGCGGCAACGACGCGCTCTCCCGCGGGCGGCGAGGTTGCGCTCACGAGGTTGGTGCGCCCGTGGCGTAGAACCGCCGGGCGTACTCCCCCACCATGCGATCGGTGTGGAAGGCCTGGAGGCAGGTCTCCAGGCTGCGGCGCATGCGGCGAACCCAGGCCTTCGGGATGCCGTGGGCGTCGCGGTCGAAGAACTCGGGCACCACCTGGTCTTCGAGGATTTGGAAGAGGCTCTCGGCGTCTGCGGCGTCTTGTTCCTCGGCCGAGTCGTACTCCAGCGGCTCCCCGACCGCGAACCCGTTGGTGCCGTCGTAGGCCTCGGGCCACCAGCCGTCGAGCACGCTGGCGTTGACCCCGAGGTTCAGCGGCACCTTCATGCCGCTGGTCCCGCTCGCTTCCCTCGGCCTGCGCGGGAGGTTGAGCCAGAGGTCGACGCCCTGGGTGAGCCTGCGCCCCAACTCGACGTCGTAGTCCGGGAGGAAGACCACCCGCCCACGAAAGCGCTCTTCTCGCGTCCACCGGAGCACCTCGCGGATGATCGCCTGCCCGGCGTCGTCGCGTGGGTGCGCCTTGCCCGCAAACAGCAGGTGGATCGGGTGCCGGAAGAGGAGCCGGGCCAGCCGGTCGGGGTTGGAGAACAGCAGGGACCCGCGCTTGTAGGGCGCGAACCGCCGGGCGAAACCGATGCACAGGGACTGCGAGACCAGCGTCTTCTGCGCCGTCCGGCGGCGGGCGTAGCCCACCAACTCGTAACGGAGGTCGTTGCGGATGGACCAGAGTTCGCTGTCGGACACCGCCTCGAGCGAGATGGCCTTGCCCTCGCGCCAACCGTCGTTGCTCCGGTCCAACATCGCGCCGACTCGCGGGTGGATCCAACTCGGGACGTGCACGCCGTTGGTGACGTGGCCGATGGGGACCTCGTCCACCTCGAGCTTGGGCCAGAGGTGCGCCCACATCTTCCGGCTGACGTCGCCGTGCAGCGCGCTCACCCCGTTCGCGGCGCGCGCGCCGCGCAGCGCCAACACGGTCATGCACAACGTCTCGTCGAGGTTGCCGGGGCGCTCCCGGCCGAGATCCATGATGGCCCCTTCCGGCAGACCCATCGAGGCACGCATCCCCGCCAGGGCCTCATTCTTGAGCGACCACGAGAAGCGGTCGTGCCCCGCCGCCACCGGGGTGTGGGTGGTGAAGACGCAGCGGTCCTTTGCCGCCGCGAGCGCCCGCGACGGGGAAAGCCCGGAGGCGATGCCTTCGCGCCAGAGTTCCAAGACCGCGAAGGCGCAGTGCCCCTCGTTCATGTGGACGACGGCGGGGTGGATGCCGAGCGCACGCAACAGGCGCACGCCGCCCACGCCCAGCAGGACTTCCTGGCGGATGCGCGTGTCGTCGCCACCACCGTAGAGGTGTCGCGACAGGTCGCGGTGCATGGGGTCGTTGCCGGGCACGTCGGCGTCGAGCAGGTAGAGCTTGACTCGCCCCACGTCGATCTCCCACGCCGTGGCGGCGTAGCTGCCCTTGCCGTGGGGGACGTCGATCTCCACGTCGAGCTTTCGCAGGGGCAGGACGTCGAGCGGCACCCGGGGGTAGGCCGCGACCTGCCCGCCGTACTCGATCACCTGCTTGAAGTACCCCTCCCGGTAGAGCAACCCCACCGCCACGAGCGGGAGCCCCAGGTCCGAGGCGGACTTCAGGTGGTCGCCAGCGAGCACGCCGAGGCCCCCGGAGTAGATCGGTAACGACTCGTGGAGCGCGAACTCCATCGAGAAGTACGCGACCGGACTGCGCAATTGTGGGAGGTGCGTGGCCGACCAGGTGCGGGTGCTCTCGAGGTAGGCGGCCAACGCGCTCTCGACGGCCTCCAGGCGCGGCAAGGAAGCACGCGCCAGGAGCGTGTCGTCGGACAACTCGGCCAGGAGGTGCACCGGGTTGTGGTGCAACTCCGCCCAGCGATCCGGGTCGAGCGAGCGGAAGAGGGCGCCCGCCTCGGGATTCCAGCACCACCACAGGTTGAGCGCGAGGGCCTCGAGGCGGGGACGCAGGTCGCTCATGGGCTAGCTGAGCAGGTCCTTTACGGTCTCCCGTTCGGACTCCAACTCCCTCACGGTGTTGGCGATCCGGCTGTTGGCGAAGTCGTCGCGGTCGAGGCCAGCCACGATCTGCCAGTCGCCGGCCTTGGCAGTGACCGGGAAGCTGAAGATCAGGTTCTCGGGGATGCCGTAGGCACCGTTGCTACAGACGCCCATCGACGTGAAGTCGCCTGCCGCCGTGCCGTTCCACAGCGCGGACATGTGATCCACCGCGGCGCTGGCGGCGCTGGCGGCGCTGGAGGCGCCCCGGGCCTCGATGATGGCCTTGCCACGGGTGGCCACGGTCTTGACGAAGTCGGTTTCCAGCCAGGTGCGGTCGCAGACGTCGGTGACCGACTTGCCCTGGACCTTCGCGTGGCGGAAGTCGGGGAACATGG
>CAYHRZ010000060.1:0-7257 GCA_964359125.1 uncultured Klebsiella sp.
ACCGAGTCCTGCAACGGGATCGACGACGACTGCGACGGCAGCGTCGACGAGGCCGGCGCGACGGGCGAGGGGACCTACTACGCCGACGACGACGGCGACGGCTACGGCGATGCCAGCGTGACGGCCAGCGCATGCAGTACGCCCAGCGGCTATGTCAGTAACGACGACGACTGCGAGGACGGCGACGCCGACGTGAACCCCGGGGAGACGGAAACCTGCAATACCATCGACGACGACTGCGACGGGTACAAGGACGAGACCGGTTGCCCGTCTTACTGCGACGTGGAGGAGTACGGCGACCACGTCTACCTCTACTGCGACGACACCGTCACCTGGGCCAACGCCCGCCTGACCTGCCTCTCGTACGGCTACGACCTGGTGACACTGAACGACGACGCCGAGAACACCTTCGTGGTGTCGACGAGCTTCCCCATCTACTACGGCAAGTGGTGGACCGGGTACAACGACCAGACCACCGAGGGCACCTGGGTGTGGGCCAACGGCGAGACCGCGACCTACACCAACTGGCACTCGGGCGAACCCAACGACAGCGGCGGCGAGGACTGCATGCAGCTCGGCCGATTCTTGGACTACACGTGGAACGACGAACCCTGTTCGTCCTCGTTCCGCTACATCTGCGAGGAGTAGCGTCCCGGGCGGTAGGTCCCGCGGGTTAGTCCGCCGGCCTCCCGAGGTTCTCATGGTGCGTCTGAAATCGTGGGTGTATGGCTCCTGGGTGGAGGGCCGGGGTGCGCACGCGCCGCTGGTCAACCCGGCCACCGAAGCGGTGGTGGCCGAGGCCAACAGCGACGGGGTCGACTTCGCGCGGGTGCTCGGGCACGCGCGGGACGTGGGCGGCCCGGCGCTGGCGTCGACCACGTGGGCGGAGCGGGCGGCGATGCTCAAGGCCGTGTCGAAGCTGTTCCACGCGCACCGCGAGGCTCTGCTCGACATCGCGCAGCAGAACGGCGGGAACACCCGCGGCGACGCGAAGTTCGACGTCGACGGCGCCATCGGCACCCTCGCGGCCTACGCGGCCACCGGCGAGGCCATCGCCACGCGCGCGGGCGACCGTCGCTGGCTCCTGGACGGCGACATGACCCCGCTCACCCGCGGCCCCCGCTTCGGCGGGCAGCACCTGTGGGTCCCGCGCAAGGGCGTGGCGGTGCACGTCAACGCCTTCAACTTCCCGGCCTGGGGCACCTTCGAGAAGGCAGCCGTGGCCTGGCTCGCCGGGGCGCCGGTGGTAAGCAAGCCCGCGACGGCGACCGCCTGGCTCACGTTCAGGATGGCGGAGTTGCTCCGCGAGAGCGGGATCCTCCCAGAAGGGGCTTTCCAGCTCGTGTGTGGCGGCACCGGGAACCTCCTCTCGCTCCTCGGCCCCCAGGACAGCCTGGCCTTCACCGGTAGCAACGTCACCGGGGCGATGTTGCGGAACACGCCGGGCTTCGCGGAGCGCGGGGTGCGCGTGAACGTCGAGGCCGACTCGCTCAACGCCGTGGTGATCGGCGCCGACGTGGAGCGCGGGAGCGAGTTGTGGAACACCGCCGTCCGACACGTCGTCACCGACATGACGCAGAAAACCGGGCAGAAGTGCACGGCGATCCGCCGGGCACTCGTGCCCAAGGGACTGGTCGACGACTTCGAGGAAGCCCTCACCGAGGCGCTCGACGCCCACGTGGTGGGCAATCCCCTGGCCGAGAGCGTGACGGTGGGCCCGCTGAGCACCGCCGCCCAACTCCGCGACGTGCTCGCCGGCGTCGCGCGGGTCGCCGAGGGCGCACGGCTGGTGCGTGGCGGCCCGGCCCGGGTCGACGGCGAGGGCAGCGAGGCGGGACGCGGCTACTTCGTGGCGCCGACGGTGATCCGCCACCCGGGCGCGGGCGCGGGGCCGGTCCACGAGGTGGAGGTCTTCGGGCCCTGCGTCTCGATCCTGCCCTACGACGGCGCCGCCGCCGCCGGGGCGGCGGCTATCGGGCGCGGGCAGGGGAGCCTGGTGTCGACGGCCTACAGCGACGACCGCGACTGGATCGGGAGCATGATCCTGGACGGCGCGCCGTGGCTGGGCCGGATGATGGTGGTTTCGAGCAAGGTCGCCGACCAGGTGACCGCCCCGGGCATGGTACTGCCGAGTTGTGTCCACGGCGGCCCCGGGCGCGCCGGGGGCGGCGAGGAGCTCGGCGGGGAGCGCGGGCTCGCGTTCTACATGCAGCGCACGTCGCTCCAGGGCGACCGGGTCGTGCTCGGCAAGGTGCTCGGCATCGAGAGCGGCAGCTAGCCCGCGGTAGAAAAATCGCGCCGGTCCCCGCGCCGACCATTTTTTGTCCGGCGGCCGGCGTAAGGGGCGCGTGACCCGCTACGTTTCCCCGGGCGTGGCGGCCGGAGTCCCGATGCAATCCTGGAAGAAGCTGCTCCTTGGCCTCGCCGCGTTGGCGATTGGGTTCGCAGTGGCCTGCGCCGGGGCTTTCGGCCCCTGCTGGTCGGCGTGGTGGAGCTACGGCGTGCTCGAGTGGCGCTGTCCCACCGGCGTGATGCCCTACCTGGAAGCCGAGACGAGCGCGCTGGGGCGCGGGGTGAAGGGCACGGTGCGGGTGAGCGCCGTGGGCCAGCTCTACGACGAGCAGCTCAACGCGGTGGGCACGTCGTCGATTCGGCGTTTCTCGCCGCGCGCCTTGCTCGTGCACCCCGACGGGAAGGAGGAAGCCCTCGACCCCGAGCGCCGCTGGCGCTCGCCCTACGCGGGCTCGAAGTACACCGAGTTCTTCCTACCCAAAGACGCGCCCGACGGCGACTACGTGCTGCGCGTGACCGCGCGCGTTCCCAGCGGCGAGGCCCAGGTCGACGTGCCACTGCCCCTCTACCGGCCCGCGCTCTCGCACCTGCTCACCGACGCCCCCGTGTACCGGGCAGGGCAAACCGTGAAGGCACGGGCGGTGCTCGTCGACGCCGGTTCGTTCGCGCCGCTCGACGACCGGCCCGGGCACTGGAAGGTGTGGGATCCCGCCGGCGAACTGGTGATGGAGGAGAAGGGCCGCACCGCCGCCTTCGGGACCACCAGCACCACGCTGCCGCTGGCCGCCGACGCCCCGGCCGGGCAGTGGTCGCTCGCTTTCGAGAGCGGCGCGGTCACCACCCGGCACAGCTTCGAAGTCCGCGAGTATCGACTGCCGCGGTTCCTCGTCACCCTCACGCCCACCCAGACCTGGTACCCCGAGGGTGCCGTGGCCGTGGTGGAGGGCACCGCGCGCTACACCTCGGGCGCGCCGGTCATCGAGGGCCCGGTGAGCGTGGTGGCGCGGGCCTCGGGCGCCTGGCCAGCGCCCACCGACTGGCTCGAACCCCGGCAGTTGCGCACCGACCGCGAGGGCAAGTTCCGCGTCGAGTTGGGCATGGTGCCCACGGACCTCGTGGGCAAGGCCACCATCAACCTCTTCGCCACCGTCACCGACGAGACCGGCGAGGCCGGCCAAGGCGCCGCCAGCGTCTTGCTCAGCGAAGAGCCGGTGGCGGTGGAGGCCGTCACCGAGTTGGCCGGGGGCCTGGTGCCCGACGCCAACAACCGGCTCTACCTCCGCGTGGCCACCCCCGACGGCAAGCCCCTGCCGGGGGTGAAGGTGCGCTTGCGCCGCGAGTGGGACGCCCGCGACCCGGGCATCGAAGCCGAAACCGACGCCGACGCGGTGGCGAAGTTCCAGTTCGACCCCGGCCAGCCGGTCACGGTCACGGAGCCCTCGCTTCCCGTCCGCCCAGCGGCGACCGAAGCCCCGGTCCGCGTCGACAGCGTGGTCGATGCCACCGGCGGCGGCGCCGACCTCGCCCTCGCCGAACTCGGCGACACCCTCACGACGCTGTGGCGTCCCTGCGCCAACCTCGTGGTGGGACAGGCGAACGCCACGGTCTGGCTGCGTGCCGGCCCAGGCGGCACCGAGGAGTTGTGGGCGCGCGAACTGAACCCCGTGGCGGTGGGCTGCCTGCGCGACCGGGCCCGCGGCGCCCGCCTGAGGGGGAACGCCTCCCGGGCGGTGACCCTGGCGCTCACCCTGAACAACCCCGGCGTGGCCACCGTCGACCCGTCGGTCTCCGTGTTCGCGGGCAACGACGAGGGCGTCGCCGACGCCTTCGCCGAGGCCGCCATCGCGGCCCGAGGGTGCGTGGCGGGGCTTGCCGCTGGCGGGGACCTGCCGGTGGGCTGGACCTTCACCATCGCCGAGGGGGCCCGCAGTCCACGACTGGGCCGGGTCGCCGCGTCCGGCAGCAGCGACCTCGCCGCCCACCTGGCCTGCATCGAGCGCGCCCTCGCCGGTGCCCAGACCCGCAGCCCGGTCACGGCCGCCGTGGGCGGTCTCCTTGAGGCGAGCGTGACCGGCGAGACGCAGCGCGGCACGAGTTGGTCCAGCCCCGCCTCCTGGCCGGGATTCTCCTTCGTGGCCACCGTCGAGATCCCAGCCGCCGACCAGAGCGACGCCGAACCGGACCTCGGCGACGCGGTGCTGCGCCTGCCGGTGGGCGCCGTGCCGCCGCTGAGGCTGCGGCTGTCGGAGGTCGTGGTCAACCCCGGCGCGGAGATCGAGCTCACCGCCGTGCGCGGGCCCGACTTCTACGGGGAGCTACCCGAGAAGCTGCGGCTGGTCCAGGGCGACCGTTTGCTGGTGGCTTTCGACTTCGACCCCAAAAAGCGCGTGGGCAAGTTCGTGGTCCCCGGCGACGCGACCGGCTTTGCGTCGGTGGACTGGGGCGGCGCCCGGGCGGTGATCTACGTCCGGCCGCAGGCCCAGCTCAGCGTGGCGTTGTCGAGCCCCGCGCCCTGGAAACCGGGCGAGGAGGCCACCCTCGAGGTGCGGACGGCCACCCCCGGCGGGCCCACCGCGGCGGGCGTCAGCCTCGTCGGTGTCGACAGCGCCATGGCGGCGATCGCGCCCCTCCCGGCCCCCGACGACTGGGCCCGCGTCACCGTGCTGGCGACCAGCGAGCAGCCCGCCTTCGGCGTGCTCGACGCGAAGGCCCTGCAAACCGGGCAAGTGAGCGGCGACAACGCGGCCCAGGCCACGGTGCTGCGGATCAGCGGCCTGCCCCCGTCGCAGCCCGGGAGCGACAGCGTCAACGCCCGGAACCAGGGCATCCCCGACGTCGACACCCCCCTGTCCGAGGCCTTCTACGGGCTCTACGCCGAGGCGCGGAAGGCCGTGCGAGCCTGGGAGAAGTCGGCCCCCGAGGGCGAGTTGATGACCGCCGAGCGCATGGTCAGGCTGTGGGAGAGCACGCTGGCGCAGCACCCGGCGCGCGATCCCTTTGGCCGCCCCCTGCACCTCTCGGCGCTGCCCCACGACCTGCTCGCCCTGGCGAACCCGCGGGTGATGGTCAGCGACGCGGCGCGCCTGCCGGAAGACGTGGAGAACTGGCCGGTCTACGTGGCCGAGGAGGCCCCATGAATCATCGTCCCTGGGTCGCGACCGTGGCGCCCCTGTCACTGGTGCTGGCCTTCTCCTGCATGGGGCGGGATGCCCAGCAGGCCCCGAAGGAGCAGGAGGTTGCTCGCGACGAGCCCAGCCCGGTGATGGCCGCGCCCGAGGCACCCCCGGCGTCGATGTCAGCCGAGCGTGGGGGCGAGGGGCGGCGGGCCCGGCACGAGGGGCCCACGGGCGGCACCGCGCTTGCCCTCGGCTACGCCGACGGCCTGGCCGCCCTGTCCGAGGGCGAGGTGGATGGTCGCTTCCACGACAAGGAGGGCAACGGCGAGGCCGACGGCGAGGCGGCCGCCACTCGCGCGTGGTTTCCCGAGAGCTTCTTGTGGGCGCCAGTGGTCGAGACCGACGCCGAGGGCATCGCGCGGGTGCCGCTCACCGTGCCCGACTCGCTGACGACCTGGCGCGTCCTGGCCCTGGCCAGCTCCCGGGCGGGGGCGCAGGCGGGCACCGAGGCGAGTTTCCTCAGCACGTTGCCCGCCTACGTCGACATGGTGGTCCCGGGCTCGCTCTACGCGGGCGACGAGGTGGCGCTGCCGGTGCAGGTGGTCAACACCACGGGCGCGGCGATGTCGCTGCCCCTCGACGTCACCATGACCGGGGCCCGCGGGGGTGGCAGCGGGCAACTCGCCGTCGGCGCCGGCGGCAGTGCGAGCCGCGTGGTGCGCGCGGCGGTTGGGGGGCCGGGCGTCGCCACCTTCGTGGCCACCTTCGGCAACGTGGACCGGGTGGAACGAGCGGTCCCGGTGCGCGCGGTGGGGATGCCCGTAGCGGAACAACGCGCGGGGTCCATGGCCAGCGACCGCGAGCTCTCGTTTGCTGGCTTCCCGGGCGGGGAGCACGGGCAGCTGCTGGTCACCGCCTGGCCTGGCGCCCTCGCGATGGTGCGCAACGAGGTCGCGGCCGGCGGCGGCGGCGACTCGCCCTGGGTCGGCCCCGGCGCGAGCCTGTCGCGACAGGTGTACCGTGTGGCCCTCGCCACGGCGGCAGCGGAGCTCTCCAAGGACGACGCCGACCCCGAGGTGGTCCGGGCGCTGCGGCTCCGCGCCTGGCAGCCCGTCTCCCGCGCTGGACGAGCCCCCGGCATCGCCACCGCATGTTTGCTGGCCGAGGGGCTGCGGGCGGCGCCGGCGGGTAGCATCGACGCGGACCTGCGCGACCGGATGCGGGAGCTCGTGGAGGACCAGCAAGCCCCCGACGGAACCTGGGTCGACGGCAGCGGCACCATCGACCAAACGCTGGTCCTCACCGCCCTGTGCACCCGCGCGGTCGACGACACGGGCGTGCGCCTGCGCGCGGAGGGCGCCTTCTCGCGCAACCTCCCCCGCCTCGACGACCCGTGGCTCGCTGCCTGGGCACTGGCCTCGGGCGCCGTCGCCGACGCGGAGTTGCAAGGCCGCCTGCGCGACACCCTGGAGCGAGGCCTGGCGACCGGACCCGACGGCAACCGGCAGTTGCGGCCGGGCGGGGCACCCCGCCACGACGGCACCGCGGCCTCGGTGGCCGACGGCACCGCCGTGGCGGCGCTGGCCCTCGCCAGCGAGCCGGCGCTGGCGGCGGAGCTCGCCACCAGCCTGGTCGGGCAACACCGGGGCGCGGGTGGCCCCGGCGCCGGTTGCTGCGTGCCCGCGGGGGGCTGGGGCGACGGGCTGACGGACCTGCTCGCCCTCCGCGCCCTGGAGACAAGCTTCCGGGGCAAGCTGCCCGCCAGCCTCACGCTGGTGGTCGAGGCGGGCGGCGTCGAGGTCGCGGGCGGGCGGGCCGCCCCCCCCCACCCCCCACCCGCCCCCAGCCC
>CAYHRZ010000060.1:7267-15812 GCA_964359125.1 uncultured Klebsiella sp.
GCAGCCCCACCGAGCCACGAGCCTCGTCGCGCGGGGGGGCGCGGGCGCCCAGTCGATCCGGGTGCGCGCCGAGCCCGCGGCGCCCGGCATCATCTTCTCCGCCACCCACAGCGCGTACTTGCCGTGGCGGGCCCCGGAACGCGCGCCGGTCGAGGTGGCGCTTGGCGTCCCGCCCGGCGTCCGGGTGGGAGGGAGCGCCGACCTTCACCTGCGCGTGGCCAGCCCCGCCAACACGCCGGTCGACGTGGTGGTGGGTCTCCCCGCGGGCGTGCGCGCCGACGAGGCGGGCCTCCAGGGCCTCGTGAGCATGGGCCGCCTGTCGAGCTACACCGCGGCCGAGGGGAGCGTGACCCTCCGCGGCATCCAGGGGGGTGGCTGGGAGGCGGACCTGCCCGTCACCGCGGCCCTCGGCGGCACCCTCTGGGCCGCGCCGACCATGGTCTTGGCCAGCGGCACCGGCGACGCGCTCTACGTGTTGCCCCCGACCCGTTGGCGCGTGGGCGGGTGAAGGTCCTCGTCGAGGAGCCGCTGGCCCGCCATGCCTACTGGCGGGTGGGCGGGCCGGCCGAACGCCTCGTCACGGTCGACGACGCGATTGAGCTCGGCTCGGTGCTGCCGGCGGCGCTGGTGCTCGGGAACGGCTCGAACCTGCTCGTCCCCGACGCTGGGCTCCGCGGTACGGTGGTGCGCCTCGCGGGGGCGCTGCGCGCCTTGGACGTCGTGGAACGTGCCGACCTGCCCCCGAGCCTCCAGGACGTCCCCCCGGGCAACGTCGTGCTCCGGGCCGGTGGCGGCCTGCACAACGGCGTCCTCCTCGCGCGGATGGATCGCCTCGGGCTCACCGGCCTGGGCTGCCTCGCGGGTGTGCCCGGCACGGTGGGTGGGGCCGTGGCGATGAACGCGGGCACCGCCCTCGGCGAGGTCTCGGAGCGCCTCCTGGGAGTCGAGGGACTTGCCGCCGCGGGTCCACCGGGTACGACGCCCACCTCGGCACCGGCCACCGTTGTCCTGCCTCGCTCGACCCTGGCCACGCGCTACCGGCACGGCGACCTGCCGCCGGGTTTCATCGTCACCAGCGCATACTTCTTGGCCACCCGCGAAGGTGTCGACGCCGAGCGGGAGCGTGTCGCCCACCACCTCGCCCGCCGGCGCGCCACCCAGCCACTCGACCAGCCGAGTTGCGGCTCGGTTTTCCGCAACCCCCCGGGCGACTTCGCGGGCCGACTGGTCGAGAGCGTGGGGCTCAAGGGCCACACCATCGGCGGCGCGCGGATCAGCGAGCGGCACGGGAACTTCATCGTCAACCACGGTGGTGCGGCATCGCTCGACGTGATGCAGTGCATCCGGCTGGCCTTCGACACCGTGCTCCACCACACCGGGGTGCGGCTGGTCCCCGAGGTCCACGTGGTGGGAGACTGGCCGCCGGAGCTGTGGCCGCTACCGGCAGGTTAGCTCGCGGTCCCCGGAGCGAGCCGATGTCCGAGATGATGGAGCGCATGATCTTTCTGGTGGGGCCGCCCCGGTCGGGATCCACCCTGCTCATGCGGGTGCTCAACGCGACCAGCGCCATCTGGTCGCGCCCGGAACCCCACCTCATCGGGCCAATCGCCCACCTCGGGTACTACGACAACGTCGACCGGGCGCCCTTCGACGAGATCCAGGCCGCCCAGGGCGTGCGCGACTTCGTGGCGGACCTGCCCCGCAAGGAAGACGACTACCTCGACGCGCTGCGCGCCTATGCCGACACGCTCTACGGGCGGATGTTGGCCACCGCTCCGAAGGGCGAACGCTACTTCCTCGACAAGACACCGGCGAACGCCCTCTTCCTGCCCTTCCTGGGCAAGCTCTACCCCCGCGCCAAGTACATCGTGCTCACCCGGCACCCCGCAGCCATCTTCGCGAGTTTTGCCGAGTCGTTCTTCGACGGCGACTTCCAGGCGGCGGCGGAGTTCAACCCGGTCATCGAGCGCTACGTCCCGGCCATGGCCCGGTTCTTGAGGCAGACCGAGGTGCCCTTCGTGCACGTCAAGTACGAGGACCTGGTCACCACCCCCGAGGCCACGCTCGAGCGCATCTGCGCCTACCTGGACATCCCCTACGAGCCCGAGGCGCTCGACTACAAGCGCAAGGAAGTGGCCGGGAAGGGGCTGGGTGACCCGGTCGGCGTGAAGAAGCACGACCGCCCGGTGGCGAGCAGCAAGGAAACCTGGGCCGCCGAGTTGGCGGCGAACCGGGACCGCTTCGAGATCGTGGCCCGGCAGGTAGCCCACTGCGAGCCCGCCGACCTTGCCACCTGGGGGTACCCCCTCGACGGTTTCTGGAAGGCCATGGAGGAGGCGGACCCCGCCGCCTACAAGAAGCGCAAGATCGAGATGGACCGCTTCCAGCGGCAGCGGATGGTGCTGCGCTGGCTACGTCGCACCGCCAAGAACGGCGCGCTGGGCGGCGGCCTCAACAAGCTTCGCTTCGCCGCGAACGTCATCCTGCGGGAAGGCTTCGTGGAGTACGCCGAGCGGGAGCGGTCGCGAGCGAAGCTGCTATCGCCGCCGCCGGAGCGCGAGTAAGGAGGCGAGACCGAGGGAGAAGCCCGCCAGGGGCACCGGCGAGGACGCGCACCCGGTGCCGCCGTCCGGGCGCTCCGCGGCCGGGCCGCACACGCCATCGTCGCCCCCGCCTCCGTCGCTCACCCCGTCCTTGCTCTCGTTGGTGTCGCCGGTCTCGATGGCCCCGGGGTCCGTGTTGGGGGCGCCGGGGGTGGGGTCGTCGTAGGGGAACCAGTCCGTGTGCAGGTCGCTGTCGCTTCCGTCCGGGTAGCGGCCGATGGTGCGGCCGGTCCCCGGGTCGTCGACGACGTCGGTGGCGCCGCCGTCGCCCTCCAGCCCGTCATCCATCGTCTCACCGTAGAGCACGGTGTCGAGCAGCAACCCCTCGCAGTCCAAGACCCGCACGCCGTCGCCGTCGGTGCCGTTGCCGAGGTCCAGCGACGAGGCGACCACGTCTTGCTCGGGCACGTCGCCTGCGCCGATGACGAGGAACTCCCCGGGCGCCAGCGGGAGGTCGGCGGGGAGGGTGGCGTTGACCGTCCAGCTACTCTTGCCCGCCTCGATGACGAAGCCCTCGAGTTGGACCAGCGTGCTGCCCGCGTTGTAGATCTCGACGAACTCGTAGGTGGCGTCGTCGTCGGAGGGGTCGAACATCACCTCGTTGACCTTGATTCCCTCGCCGCCCTCCGGGTAGCAGTGGGGCACCTTGTTGGCCGCGCCCGGCGTGGCCTCCGAGGCGTACACGAAGTCGACCGCCGACTGGTTGGTGTCTACACCGTCTTGGTAGCGGGCCAGGGCGATCCCGTCGGAGGGTTTCGGCGCCAGCGACGAGGCCAGCCCCCCGGTGTCGTCGGTGAAGTCCGACACGTCGCCGCTGCCGTACACCACGGTGTCGACCGCGGCGTCGCCACAGCGGATGCGCACGCCGTCGGCCGACGACCCGGCGTCGCCCATGCTGAACGGGACCGCGATGCCACCGTAGCCCACGACCAGGAAGCCCCCCGGCTCGACGCTGGTGCCCGCCTCGAACGCGAAGTCGCTCGCGGTCTCCCAGTCGCTGGTGTCCCACTCCACCAGCCAGCCCTCGAGGTTCACCGCCTCGGTGCCGCTGTTGTAGAGTTCAATCCACTCCTCGTCGGAGCCCGCGCCGTCGGGGTTGGGCATCAGCTCGTTGATGGTGATCGACCCGGCGAGCGTGCAGTCAGCTTCCGGGCCGCCGGTGTCGCCCGTGTCGCCCGTGTCGTCGGGGGGTGGTTCGGCGTTGGCAAGGCCCGGCGAGGGCGGGTCGTACTCGATGAAGTCGACGCCCGACACGTCGGTGTCGACGCAGTCGGGCCAGCGTCCGATGCTGTGACCGCCCGGGACATCGGCGGCAGGCGCCGACGTGGTGAGCCCCTGGTCGTCGACGAGGTTGTTGGCGTTGTCGCTGTCGTAGAGCACCGTGTCGACTACCGTGCCGGTGGCATCGACCACCCGCACGCCGTCGGTCTCGCTGCCGCCGTTCTGGAGGTTGGGGTCGAATGCGCCCGGGTGGGTGGCCGACGGGCCGCCGACGAGGAGGTACTCGCCCGGGGCGATCGTCCCCGCCGCGATGTCGAAGCAGGCCCCGAAGGTGCCCCCGCCCGACTCGATCCAGTAGCCGGCGAGGTCGATGGTCTCAGTGCCGTTATTGCAAAGCTCGATCCACTCGTTTCCGTCGTCGCTGTCGGGATCGGGATCGTAGTAAACCTCGTTGACGAGCAGCCCCGAGAGTGCGGGGTAAACGAGAGCGAGCAACATCCGGCCTCCGGCCTACGCGGGGTAACCTGCCCGGCGGCGGCGCCGCGCGGACGCCAGCAGCATGGCACCGGGCAGCCACGGCGCAAAGGCCGATCCACAGCCGCAGGGCTCGTCGCCGGTCGTGGCGCCGGTGTCGGTGGGTCGACCGGGACCGCTGTCGACCGTGCCCGTGTCGCGGCCGATCGCCGGGTTCTCTTCGCCGCGCGTGGGGTACGCGTACACCACGAAGTCGGCAAGCGACACGTTGGTGTCGGTGCAATCGGGGTAGCGCCCCAGCGAGGCGCTGGCGTCGGGCAGGGTGTCGGGGCCCTCGGCGTACTCCCCGCGGTCGTCGGCCACGTCGCCCCGGTTGGGGGCCCCGTAGAGCACGGTGTCGACCACGCGCAGTTGGTCGTCGACCAGCCGCACCGCCGCCGTGCCCTCGTCGCCGTTCCACATGCCGTCGGTGAAAACCGTCACCAGGAGGTGCTCGCCCGGCCCCACGGTCATGCCGTCGAGCGCGCCGAGCTGCCGCCAGTCGTGGCCGAAGTACTCCAGGTTCCACCCGGCGAGATCCACCACGTCGCCCTCGGCCACGCACAGTTCGACGAACTCGTGACCGCCGTCACGTCCCTCGAAGTCGTAGAGGAACTCGTTGACCAGGGGAACCGACACTCACTCCTCGAAGCCGGGGCCCACGTCGTTCCCCGGGGGGCCATTGTCCATCATGCCGTCGGGCGGCTGTCCCCGGCCCATGTCGTTCTCCGGGTACTCGAAGTCGCCGGGCTCGCCTTCCGGGCCGTAGTCGCCGCCTTCGTCGTCGAAGTCGCCGCCTTCAGGCCCCCGGCCGCCCTGCCGCGCCGCCCCGTCGGCGCCCACTTCCCCGTCGTCGAGCACCTCCCCCTCGCCGCCACGCGTCTGCGCCGCTTCCTCGCGGCGTTTCTTGAGGCGCTCGCGCCGCTCCTTGATGCGCTCCTCGCGCCGCTTCCGCCGCTCCTCCCGCGCGGCCTCCGGGTCGTCGTCGGAGAGTCCCCCCTCTTCGGCCGACAACAGCCGCGGCTTCGACGGCGCCTCGTCGCCGCCCCGCTCGAGGTCCTCGCTCCCGCCCCGGGACTTGGTCGACGACGGACGCCCCGGCCGGAACGTGGGCGAGAGCACCGTGCCGCCGATGCTGAAGTGAAAACCCCCCTCGCTGTCGCGCGCACGCTTCAACGGCGGCGCGAGCGAGGCGAGTTGGTCGAGGTCCTCCGGGAGGGTGACGACCAGGGTGAGGCGGTTCCGGCTGCGCTCCAGCTTCTTGTTCAGCGAGATGTCGCCCGAGAGCACCATGTCGACCTGATCGCCGTCGAAGGTGCCCTCCAAAACCTCGAGTTTGCCCTCGTTGACCTGCATCTTCACCCGGGCGACCGTGAAGTTCACCACCGGCAACTCCACCCCCATCACCTTGCTCCCCGCGCCCAGGGTGAGCCCGTCGAAGTTCAACTCCAAGGCGCCGGCCGAGGCCTTGACGTCCGTGGTGTCGAACACGAGGTCCGCCGTCGCTTCCGCCACGCCGCCCAGCGTGACCGACACGTCGTCCTTCTGGATCGGCGCCTGGGACAGGTCCAGCCCCGAAGCGTCGAAACTCAGCTCCATGCTGGCTTCGGAGCGGGTGAACTCGCCTGCCACGGTGCCGCCCAGCAGCGCGGCGCGGTAGCTGAAGGCCTGCTTGCCCAGCAGCGTCGGGAGCACGCGCGCCCGCACCGCCAGCGAGTCGAGGTGGAGGAACTGGACCCGCTCGAGCGGCGAGGCCTCGCCGTCTACCTTCTTGCGCGCCTTCTTCACCGAGTAGAACGTGACGTCGTTCGCCGCGCCGCCCGGGAACCACCACGGCCGGATACCACCGATCTCCGCCGCGTATTCCTTGCTGCCCGCGTGGACCTGGTACTCGGCGTAGTCCGCAGCCGCCTCCGACGGGAAGGCGAGGTACAAGCCCAGCACCCCACCCAGGGCCGCGGTCCCGACACACCCGGCCGACAACAACAACCAGCGAATCATGGGGCAACTCCTTCCGGCGCCAGTGGCGCAGCTTCTTCGAGTCGGTAGGCGTGGATTTCGAGGGTGGCCGTCACGAGCTTGGCGGCAGGTTGCCCGCTGGCCTTGATCCGGCTGGTGTTGATGCGCAGCGGGAAGCCGCCCGCCTCGACGGCGTAGAGGAAGTCGGTGAGTTGTTGCAGCGACACCTTGTCGACCTCGACGTTGAAGGTCTTCACCTGGAGCGTACCGTCCTGGGTCATGCCCTTCTCGCGCACCGCCTTCAGGTTGCCACTGATCCCCGCCTTCTGCGCGGCCTTCTCCACGTAGGCCTGGAAGTCCTGGTTGGCGTTCTCACGCAGCAGGTTCTCGATCTGCTCCACGGTGCCTGCGTTCTCGAGATACTGGGCCTCGAGCAGTTGCAGGCGGCTGAGCGCCACTTCCTTCGCGTCGACCCGGGAGCGGGCGTCGCCCACGGCGGTGTTGGTGAGCCAGACCGTCATGCCCACGGCGCCGAGGTACCCCAGCACCAACAGGCCGAGGAAAAGGGTCCGGTCCCGGGGCGACATCTCGGCCACCATCGCGCCGAAGCGCGTGCGAACCGGTTCGAGGATCTTGACGGCCACTAGCCCTCCTTGCCCGGCGCGGCCGGGGCGGTGGTGTCGGCGTCGGCCGCGGGGGCCTCGCCGAGCGGGATGCTCACGTTGAAAGAGAGCCCCTCGCCCGCTTTCTTCTCCTCCGACTTCCGCGCCTGGGCGAAGCGGGGCGTGCCCTTCAGCGCCTCCTCGATCTTCGCGGCGCTGTCGTAGCTGTCGGTTTCAGCCTTGAAACTAACCGCGTCGCTCGAGATGTTGAGTTCGCGCACGTCGATGCGCGCCTCCGCGTTGGGCGGCAGCGCCTGGGAGATGTTGGCCAGCATGCTGAGCAGCGGGGGCTCGGTCGACACCGCCGGGCCCAGCAGGGCCACCCGCGCCGCGGCCGCGTTGGCCCGCTCGGTGAAGATGGCCAGGGCCGTCGACGTGTCGGACAGGCGGTCACGATCCACGTCGGCGAAGTTGCGGGTGACGACGTCAGCCACGTCGTCGTCGAGCAGCCCCAAGTCGTTCCAGGTCGCGACGAGTCGGTACACGCCCACGCCGAGCGTCAGCACCACCGCCGCGGCGGTGCCGATCGCGCCCCACGACGCCACGCCCCAGAGGATCTCGGCGTGGCCACGGTAGGCGAACTCCCCCACCCGGAGGTCCAGGGCGCGCGTCTCCTCGGCCGCGTTGCGGGCCAGGGCCACCGCCAGGGCGCAGCACATCGGGTGCCCGCCCGGCACCACAACCGGCCGGGTCGCCTCCCCCACCTTCAGCGCAAAGCGCTGTACGAAACCTGCGAGTTGCGCGCCACCACCGGCGAGCAGGCACTCGTCGATGCCCACGGCATGCTGGTCCTCGAGGGCGATCAGCCGCGCCCGGACCTCGGTGATGAGCTCGTCGACGGCCTCGATCAGCGCCGACTCCGCCCCGGCCTGGCCCGCGATGCCCCCGGGCTTGGCGGCTGCGTCGGCGTTGGTGGGCTCCGCGTCGGACCAGCCCACGCTCGACGCCGCCGCGACCGGCACGCTGCTCTGGTGTTTGAGGGCCTCCGCCTCCGCCTCGGAGATGCCCAGCGCGCCGGCGATCGCATCGGTCATCGCCTTGCCGCCCATGGGCACCAGCCGCGCGGCGTGCAACTGCCCGCCCACGACCAGCGCCACCAGCGTGCGCGTGTGTCCCACGTCGATGACCGCCTGCACGCCGCGGGTGCCGTAGGAGGCCAGGGCCTCGGCGTCGAGCACTAGCCAGCGCGGCTCGGCCCGCGCGGCACGCAACGACTCGAGACGCTCCCGGATCGCCTCGCGTGGCGCGATCACCACCCGGGTGCGTGACTTGCCCTTGTCCGCGTCGATGAGTTGGGTGGCCAGCACCATCTCCTCGAGGTCGTAGGGCACGCTGCTCTCCACCTCCGCCGGCAGCGCCTTGGCGACCGTGGCGCGGTCCACGAACGGCAGCGTGACCACGCGCATCGCGCCGAGGTCCAGGGGGAAGGCCGCCACGCGCTCGGCCTGGTCCCAGGACGGGTCCTGGGCGCGGATCGCCTCCACCGCGTCGCCGAGCCCGACGCTGCTCTCCATCTCGGTCACGTCGCGCAGGACGAACCGCCGGAAGCTACCTTCCATCGTAGCGACGCGGACGCGCCAGCTACCC
>CAYHRZ010000061.1:0-15676 GCA_964359125.1 uncultured Klebsiella sp.
GTGGTGGTGCGCAACCTGCGCTGGCTCGACGAGCTGGGACGGTACGTGGTCGTCCCGCCCACCGAGAAGCGCCTCGCCTGCGGCGACGTGGGTCCCGGGGGCATGGCCGAGCCGGTCGACGTGCTGCGCGCCCTCGAGAGCGCCACGTAGGTCGCCGGCTTGCCGAGGGGGCACCCCGCCCGTATCCTAGGGTCGATGCTCTGCCCCACGCCGCTCCACAAGCTCCTCGACGCCCAGGGCCGCCCCACGTTCTTGTGGGACAACGACCTCACCCTCGACGAGTTCAAGGCGTTGTTGGCGAGCGAGGACGAGGAGGTAGCTGCCTACTGGACGGGCACGCTGATGCGGCAGGCCAAGCCCGACGACGCGCTCACGCTCGTGCCCGCCACGCGAATGCGGGCCCTCTGGCCCCGGCTACACCGCTACCTCGGGCGGGAGCGGTCGTTCTGGACCTGGTACCTCGACGCGGCCGGGGAGTAGACGGTGGAATCGCGGCTGAGCGCCATCCAGCACCGCGTGCTCCGCGTACTGGCCGGCTTCGAGCCCCAGTGGACGCTCACCGGCGGCGGCGCCCTGGTCGGCTTCCACCTCGGACACCGCACCACGCGCGACCTCGACCTGTTCTTCCATGGCCAGCGGGTGCTCGACGAGATCCCCGAACGCGTGGCTGGTCACCTGCGGGCGGACGGGCTCGATGTTTCCACCGAGCGGGCGTCGCCCGGCTACCGCCGGTTTGTCGTCCAAGCCGGTGCGGAGCGCACCATACTGGACTTGGTCGCCGAGCCGGTTCCGACGGCGGAACCGCCGACCGAGCTGGAGCCAGGCTTGCTGGTCGACACGCCCCACGAGATCCTCGTCAACAAGCTCACCGCGCTCCTCGGCCGGAGCGCCTTGCGTGACCTCGTCGACGTCGGCGCGTTGCTGGCGGCCGGGGGCGATCTCGAACGCGCCCTGCACGACGCGTCGCTCAAGGACGGCGGCTTCAGCCCACCCACGCTCGCGTGGCTCCTGGAGCAGTTCCCGGTGGAAGCGCTGGCGGCCTCCCACCAGCGAGACGCCGCACCCCTGGTCGCGCTCCGCGACCACCTCGTCCGCCGCCTCCTCGCCCCCTAGCGCCGCCGCCATCCCTCGCCTATACTCCGCCCGCACAGCGGAGTTTCGATGTTGTCCATCCTCATGTCCTTCGCCCTGGCCGACGACGCCCGCGTCACCGCCACCTCCCTCGCACCCATCAACTGGGAGGCGGCCCCCAAGGAAGTGGCGCGCTTCTCCGCCGAGGGCGCCACCTGGACGGTGCGCTGCGGGGCGACAGAAGGAAAACGCACCTGTACGGTGCACGGCGCGGAAGGCCGCCAGGCCGCCGTCGCCGCGTCGATCAACGTGGAGAAGACCGGCACCACGCTCGCCGTCGAACCGTCGCAGCAGGGGCTACACACGAAGACCTGGGTGATCATCCCGGTCAGCTAGGCCCGGCCCCGGCGTGTCGTGTCCCGCCTCACCTTTCCCGGCCCCAGGGCGTGACCCACGTGGGTCGGTGGTTAGCCTCGCCGGCCTACCGTGACGCTCCTCGACCGCATCGGCAACACCCCGCTCGTTCGCCTCGAACGAGTCACGCGCGGGCTCGTCCCCGAGGGCGTGGAGGTGTGGGCCAAGCTCGAGTGGTTCAACCCCGGGGGTAGCGTCAAGGACCGGGCGGCGAGCGCGATCATCCGCGCCGCCGAGGCCGCCGGGCAGGTGCAGCCAGGCACGGTCCTCCTCGACTCGTCGTCGGGCAACACCGGCATCGCCTACGGGATGATCTGCGCGCAGCGGGGCTACCCGCTCACCCTCTGCCTGCCGAAGAACGCCAACCGCGAGCGCAAGCGCATCCTCCGCGCCTTCGGCGTCGACATCGTCGAGACGGACCCGCTGGAGGGCAGCGACGGCGCGATCCGGGCTGCCAAGGCGCTGGTGGCGGCGGCGCCGGGCAAGTACCTCTTCCTCGACCAGTACAGCAACGAGGCCAACCCCCGGGCCCACGAGCTAGGCACCGCCGAGGAGATCTGGGCACAGACCGGCGGGCGGGTCACGCACTGGGTGGCCACGCTGGGCACCTCGGGCACCTTCGTGGGCACTTCCCGCGGTCTACGCCGAAAGAGCGCCGACGTCGCCTGCATCTCGGTGCAACCCGACAGCCCCTTCCACGGGCTGGAGGGGCTCAAGCACATGGCCACTGCCATCGTGCCCGCCATCTACGACCCCGACCTCGCCGACCTGGACCTCGCCGCCCCCACCGAGCCGTCGCTGGAGCTACGCCAACGCCTGGCCCGCGAGGAGGGCATCCTCGCCGGGGTGAGCGCTGGCGCGGCGCTGTGGGGGGCCATCGAGGTGGCGCGCCAGTTGACCAGCGGCGTGGTGGTGACCCTCTTCCCCGACGGCGGTGAACGCTACATCTCGGAGGATCACCTGTGGGACTGACCCTCCGTCGCGCGGAGTTGGAGCGCCTCCACGCGCACGCCATCGAGGGCTATCCGCACGAAGTCGTGGGGATCCTCGCGGGTTCTCGTGATACATACCATGTATCAAAGGTTGTATCACTCACCAACGAGCGCGCCGACAGCCCCGCCAACCGCTACCACGTCTCCGCGATGGTGCTCTTCCGGGCCGAGCAGGCCATCGAGGCCGAGGGGCTGGAGGTGGTGGGCTACTACCACAGTCACCCCGACCACCCGTCGCGCTACAGCGACTTCGACCGCGACCACGCCCTGCCCGCGATGAGCTATCTCATTGTATCGGTTCTCAGCGGGCAAGTGGCAACGATGCAGAGTTGGCGGCTGCGCGACGACCGCTCGTCCATGGACGAAGAGTCCATCACCCTAGAGGAGTAATCCGTGTCCGTGAACATCCAGATTCCTACTGCCCTGAGGGGCTACTGTGGCGGCCAGGCCTTGGTGAGCGTCGAGGCCAAAACCGCCGGCTCGGCGATCGACGCGCTCCTGGCGGCGCACCCCTCGCTCGCCAACCACCTCCGCACACCCGACGGCAAGTTGCGCAGCTTCGTGAACGTCTACAAGGGCGAAGACGACATCCGCCACCTGCAGCGTGACGACACGCCGCTGACCCCGGGCGACGTGCTCACCATCGTACCGTCGATCGCGGGGGGACAACGATGAACCCGCTGGACCGCGACGAGATCGCCCGGTACTCCCGCCACCTCATCCTCGAGGAGGTGGGGATGGAGGGCCAGACCAAGCTCAAGAACAGCTCCGTGTTGTGCGTGGGCACCGGGGGGCTGGGCTCGCCGCTGCTCCTGTACCTGGCGGCGGCTGGCGTCGGTCGCATCGGCATCGTCGACTTCGACGTGGTCGACACGAGCAACCTCCAGCGGCAGATCATTCACGGCACCTCCACCGTGGGACAGCGGAAGGTGGTGTCGGCCAAGGCGCGGATCCACGACCTCAACCCGCACGTGCAGGTCGACGTTTACGAGGAGCCGCTGTCGAGCGAGAACGCCATCCGCATCTGCCAGCCCTACGACGTGGTGGTGGATGGCACCGACAACTTCCCCACCCGCTACCTCGTCAACGACGCCTGCGTGATCCTCGGCAAGCCCAACGTCTACGGCTCCAGCTTCAAGTTCGAGGGCCAGGCCAGCGTGTTCAACTACCAGGACGGGCCGAACTACCGGGACCTCTACCCCGAGCCGCCGCCGCCGGGCCTGGTTCCCTCCTGCGCGGAGGGTGGCGTGCTGGGCGTGCTGCCGGGGTTGATCGGCACCATCCAGGCCACCGAGACGATCAAGATCCTGCTCGGCAAGGGCACCACCCTCTCGGGCCGCCTGCTGTTGTTCGACGCCATGAACATGAAGTTCCGCGAGTTGCGGTTACGTCGCGACCCCGACGCCAAGCCCATCACCACCCTCATCGACTACGACCAGTTCTGCGGCGTTCCCAAGCGGGAAGGTAGCCGCGAGGAGACCCCCACCATGTCTGGATCCTTCGACCGCCTCACCGTCACCGAGATCAAGCAAAAACTCGACGGGGGCTGGAAGCCCTTCGTGCTCGACGTGCGCGGCCAGAGCGAGTGGAACATCGTCAACATCGGCGCCGACGCGCTCATCCCCCACACCGAGGTGGGCGCGCGACTGGCCGAGGTGCCGCGGGACCGCGACATCCTCGTCCACTGCAAGCTGGGTGGCCGCTCCTCGCAGGCCTGCCAGGTGCTCGCCGCGAACGGCTACCGGGTCACCAACATGGAAGGCGGCATCACCGCGTGGGCGCAGCAGGTGGATCCCAAGTTGCCGACCTACTGAGCGGACGACGCGCCGCCCGCGGGCGTGGTGGCGCGATTCATCGCGCTGGTCAGGCCTGGTCGGGGTCGATGCCCAGCGCGAGCAGGCGGGCCCGGAGGCGATCCCGCTCGCGCTCGGCCTCGCCCCGCGCACGCTCGGCCTCGCCCCGGGCCCGCTCGGCCTCGCCCCGCGCCGCGATGACGTCGACCATCCGCTCCAGCGGGCGGCCGTCGGGCGCGGTGACCAGCAGGCTCCCCTCGCTGGCAAGGAAGTGCAGGCCCAGCACCGGGCTGGTCCACCCGCCCTCGGTGTCGACCGGGCGCAGTTCGCCGCCCTCGCGGAGGAAAACCGCGAAGTGGTGCCGGTCGTGGTCCCACGTGATGAACTCCGAGACGCCGTGCCGGTCGTAGAAGCGGAGCTTCTCGGTCTGGTGCCGGAAGTCGCTCTTGGGTGTCCAGATCTCGAACACCACGTCGGGGGGGTGGTTGGCTTCCACCCACTGCATGTACGAACCGCGCCGGCCCTTTGGGCGGCCCACCGCCACCAGCACGTCGGGTGCGAGCCTCGTGCGATTGTCGCCTTCGACCGGGTACCAGAAGAGGTCCCCCGCCACGAAGGCGCCGGGGAGCAGCGCGTCGAGGTGCTCCTTGAGCGTGACGATCCAGTCGAACTGCTCGGTATTCTCCGCCATCGGCTCGCCATCGCTGTCGGGGTAGTCCACGGGCGGAGCTCGCGTGGGCCGCGTCGCCGGTGAAGTCGCCATCGACCGAGTATAGCGCGAACCGGCGCACGGGCTAAGGGCGCCGCATGTTGCTGTTGCGCGGCGTGGACCTGTTCGCACCGGAGCCCCTGGGCCGTCGCGACGTGCTCCTCGGCGGGGGACGGGTGCTGGCGATCGAGCCCAGTATCGAGCCGCCGCGCGGACTGGCCGTGGAGGTCGTCGACGGCAGCGGGCTGACCTGCGCCCCGGGGCTGGTCGACACCCACGCCCACCTCGGCGGGGGCGGGGGCGAGGGCGGCGCGCACACGCGCGTGCCCGCCGTGCCCCTGTCGCAGCTCACCACCGCCGGGGTCACCACCGCGATCGGCCTGCTAGGGACCGACTGCACCACGCGCAGCATCGCCGACTTGCTGGCGGCCGCCCGAGCGCTGGAGGCGCTCGGGATCACGACGTTCTGCTACACCGGCGGCTACACCGTCCCCCCCACCACCCTCACCGGGTCGGTCCGCGGCGACATCGTCCACGTCGACCGTATCGTGGCGGTGGGCGAGTTGGCGATCTCCGACCACCGATCGTCCCAGCCCACCCTCGACGAGCTGCTCCGCGTCGCGGCCGACGCTCACGTAGCGGGCATGATGACCGGCAAGGCGGGGCTGGTCCACCTGCACCTCGGCGACGGGCCCCGGGGCCTGGAACTGCTACGGCGGGCGCTGGTCGAGACGGAGTTGCCCCCGCGCACGTTCCACCCCACCCACGTCAATCGCAACCGCGCGCTCTGGGACGAGGCGATGGCGATCGACGGCGTGACGGTGGATGTTTCAGCGTTCCCGCCTGACGATGATACACCGCTCGCCGGCTCGTGTATTGCGGCCTGGTACCACGCCGGTCGAGACATGAGCCGTATCACGATGTCGAGTGATGCAGGCGGATGTATTCCCACGTTCGATACATCGGGTGTATTGCTCCGCATGGAGGTGGGTGGTGCCCACACGCTGCTGCCGCAGGTGAAACATGCTCACCACCTCGGTGTACCGCTCGGTTCGGCGCTCGCGACGTGCACCCGTGCGCCCGCCGAGTTGTTTCGCCTGCACGGCAAGGGCCGGGTCGCGCCCGGAGCCGACGCGGACCTGCTGCTGCTCAGCCCGGCCTTGGCGGTCACCGGGGTGATCGCCGGCGGTCGGTGGATGGTCAAGGACAGCGCGGTGGTGGTGCGGGGGCCGTTCGAGACGTAATAGAGTCGCCGGCCATGCCCTCCCAGCCCACCGGCGAGCGCGGTCACGTCGTCCCCATCGGGGGCGCGGAAGACAAGGTGGCGGCCCGGGCCGTGCTGCGCACCTTCGCCAACCTGTGCGTCGGACCGATCGCCGTCGTGACCACCGCATCGCTTGATCCCCACACCGGCGAGCGGTACCGCGGCGTCTTCGGCGCGCTCGGCGTGGATACGCGCGTGGTCGACATCGTCACCCGTGAGCAGGCCGAGAGCGCCTTGCACGCCCTAGACGGCGTCGGCGGCGTCTTCTTCACCGGGGGCACGCAGCTACGGCTGTCGACCATCCTGGGCGGTACGCCGGTGGCCCAGGCCGTGCGGCGGCTCAACGCGGCGGGCGTCCCGGTGGGCGGCACCTCGGCCGGCGCCGCCTTCTGCTCCGAGCACATGATCGCCTTCGGCCAAGAGGGCGCCACCCCCATCGCCGGGGCGGTCACGCTGGCGCCGGGGCTGGGGCTCACCAACCGGGTGATCGTGGACCAGCACTTCCGCCAGCGCGATCGCTTCGGGCGGCTGCTCGCGGCCATCGCCTACAACCCCTTTGTGATCGGCCTAGGCCTCGACGAAGACACCGCCGCGTTCATCGGTCCCGACAACGTGATCGAGGTGGTGGGCACCGGCGCGGTCACCATCGTCGATGCCGGCTCGCTGGAGCACTCCGCGATGGCGTCGGTGGAGGAGGGGCGCCCGGTCGAGATGATTGGCGTCCGTGTCCACGTGCTGGTGGAGGGGGCCCGGTACGCGCTCGACACCCGGCGGGCCACGCCGGCGCCGGTGGCGCTGCCCGTCGACTGAGCCGAGCCGCGCGGCGCCCTAGTCGGGGCGCCAGTCGTCGAGCAAGCCGGTGAGGTGGCGTGGATTCTTGGCGTAGAAACTAGCGCGCTCCACCGTCGCGGCAGCGGTGTGCCACAGCCGGCCCTTCACCAGCCAGGACACCGCGAAGGCCTCCAGCGCCAGCGCCTCGGGCCAGAAAATCGACCGGTCGGCCCAGCCCAGGATCGCCGCCGCCGCCATGCTGCCGACGATGACCAGGCCGCAGGCCAGGTGGATCCCGTCGCGCTGGCGTTTCCCGGGCGATCGCGCCTGGCCCTTCGCGCCCCGGCGGAACAGGTCCAGGGAGAACACGGCAAACATCGTCAACAGCGTGGCGGCCGCAATGAAGTGCGTCACCTCGGTGCCCGGCACCCACCACGACAGGGCGAGGGTCGGGTGGGGCGTCGAGGCGGGGAACACCGCGACCAGCGCCGCCGCCACCCCGGCCACGATGGCCACGGCACGGTCGGGCCAGGGCCTGCCGAAGCCGCGGTAGGTGACGAGGAACACCGACAGCGCCGCCAGGACCCCCACGAAAATCGCGCTGGCACCGGTGTAGTAGTAGGCGCTGATCGAGGACAGCGGCAGGCGGTGTTCCAGCACCGGCGTGGTCCGGAGCGCCGCGCCCAGGTAGAGCGCGGGTGGCAGCGACAGGCCGAGGAGCCCCACCAGCAGGCGGTGGCCGTGGGTGGAGCGGTCATCGGCCTCGTGCTCGGCGAGCCAGGGCGAGAAGCTGGGGGTAGGTGTGTCCAATTGTCGCAGTCTACCACGTGCGAACGACGCGCTGCGGTACACTGGAAGGGTGGCCGACCTCGCCGAGCGTTTCCGCACCACCATCGACCTGCACGAGGCCGGGGTGCAGTTGATGCGGCAGAACCTGCGCCGTCGATACCCCGACGAGGACGACGCGCAGATCGCCCGGCGCCTCGAGGCGTGGCTCCTGGGCCCGCCGCTGGAGATCCCCCACCACCGGAGGATCCCCTGGCCGCGGTCCTGACGCAGCTGGCCCAGCAACTACTCGCCTTCGACGTGGTGCACACTCGCCTGGGCGACGCAGCTCCGCTCGCGGTGGTCGGGGGGCTCGCCGTGTCGGTGCGGACCGAGCCGCGCTTCACGCGCGACGTGGACCTCGCGGTGGCTACCCGCGGCGATGCCGAGGCCGAGCAACTGGTGCTGCAACTGCAACGCGTGGGCTACCGGGCGCTCGTCGTGCTCGAACACGAGCGGGGCGTGCTCGCCACCGTCCGCCTGCTTCCCCCCGGCGGCTCTACCGACGGCGTGCTGGTGGACCTCTTGTTCAATTCCTCGGGCATCGAGCGGGAGATCGTGGCGGGCGCCGAGGCGCTGGAGGTGCTGCCCGGCGTGATCCTGCCCGTCGCCCAGGTCGGGCACCTCCTCGCGTTGAAGCTGCTCAGCGTCGACGACCGGCGGCCGAACGACGCCGCCGACATCGCGGCGCTCCACGCGGTCGCGACGCCCACCGAGCTCGCGCGCTGCCGCGAGGCGATCGTGCTCATCGAGGGGCGTGGCTTCGCCCGCGGTCGCGACCTCGGTGCGAGCCTTTCCCGCCTGGGCGGCTGAGCCTGGGCGTGCGCCGATCCGCGGCGTGCTGACGCTCTCGCGATGAAAAAACTACGGCACGGCCCTTGCACTCCTCCTCCTCCTCCAGTATGGTCGTTGGCATGTCTCTCTCTCGCGACTGTTCCTGCCACTCGGAGTCCAGCGTGCCTTCGTCGTTCCCCACCACCCCTTCCGCCGCGGGCGCCGTGCCCAAGGTGATCGTCATCCAGCTCACCGAGCAGGAGCTGATGCGCACCGACGGCAGCAACACCACCTGGCTGGTCAACATCATCGAGTCCCGGCGCTTTGCCCGCCTCGGGCCGAACATCTCCAAGCTGCGCGTTGAGCTGGAGTTGGAGAGCGCTACCGCGAACTTCTCGATCCGCTTCACCACCGCGTGGTCGGTGAGCGGGCGCCAGTGGGCCGCGCCGTCGGAGATCTTCACCGCCGTCACCGGCAACCAGCAACTCATCGGCACCTGGTTCACCGACGACAGCAAGTTCGGCATCCACATGCGCGTGGCCGCCGAGGTGAAGAACGCGTCGGGCACGCTGATCGAGAGCGGCCGGGTCACCGCCTACCTCGTCATCGAGACCAAGAGCTAGCCGTGGCGCTCGTCGCACGAGGGGCGTACTTCGTAGACGGGGCCGGAGCGCCGGTCGCGCTGCCCGGCCTCGACGAGCTCCCGGCGCCGCCGCCTGATCGCGACGACGGGGGGGGGCTGCCGGCGAGCGCCACGTGGCATGGCGCCGACGAGGGCTACTTCTCCGACTACGAGCTTTCGACCGTCGAGGACCCCCCGCCCTACGGCGACGTGGACTACGGGTGCCAGGTGGAGCGTTCCGGGCAGAACCCGCCTGACGAGGATGGGTATAGTCAGATCAACAATCGTTCGATTGACGAGTGTACCGAGAGTCGCGACTGCGCGCCCCAGGTGCACTTCCGGGAGAGTGATCGCACCGACGAGGAGGAGTTCATCGACGGTGCCCAGGTCGGTGGCCGGAGCGCGTGGCTCCGCGTGTTGTACCCCGACGCGGCGGCCGCCATCGATCGCACGCTGGCCCGGAAGGACTTTCACTGGTGCTACTTCCTGGTGTGGATGGGGGACTTCTGGGACGATACTGAAAGATCAGAAGGCCACCCGGGTGGATTTCTCCCCTGGGAAGAGCTCTTCCCAGATACAGTCGCTGCCCGGTCGACGGAGGCCACGGCGATGGTCGTGGTCGCTGCGGGCGTGCAACACTTCGCCGTCTATGACTACGCAATTTCGCGGCGGGCCGACGGGCTGCGTGGCATCCACCTCCGGTACTGGGTGGGCAGCACGCTGCACCCCTCGGTCTGGATCAATGGCAACGGCTCCCTTGGCGAGCAGGACTGGAGCGACATCTCGGAGGCCATGCGAGGCACGGTTGGCACGCGCATCCAAGCGGTGATGATGTGCCTGCTAAACGTGTCGGCGAGAGTGGTCTGGCGACCGTACAAGTATTGCAAAACCCCGTACGTCCGGAACCAGCGCGACTACCCGGCGGGGGGACTCGGCCCGGAGGCATCGCGCTTTCTCTATACGAAGGACGGTAGACCGGTGGTCGCGGAGGAAACGTACGAACAAGACCGCGACAACCCCGACGACGTGAGCTGGGCCGCGTACCAGCAGACGGGCGGCGAAGCGCTGTCCGTGCTCGGCAACGTCGTCCGCGCCCAGGTGAAGTTCGTGCTCGCGGACGACGACGCCCGCTCCGTGGAGGAGCTGGCCGAGGCCGGCTTCGAGTGCGTGTTCGGCAAGCGGGTCGTCACCCGGCACACCTTCGACTACATCCCGAACCAGGATCCCACGAGCAACGGCTACCGGGTGATGGCCCGGCGCTGCCTCACGCCCCACGCGCTGGTCCACCTCGACGACCACCTCGCCGACGCCCGGGCCCTGGTGAGCGGCGACGACGACAAGGGCCACCCCTGGGCGCGGCTGGTGTACCAGTCCTGGGACGCGGAGTCGATGGATGACGACCGCCTGTAGCGCGCCCGAGTTCCGGGCCGACGGCTCCCGGCGCTCACGACTGGCTCTCCCCGGCTTGGCGGTCCTTTCACTGGTGCCTTCGGCGTGCGACGACGCCTGGGTTCCATGCGCCGCGCCGCCCCCTCGCTCGCTGGAGTCCACGATGGTTCTCGGCTGGGAGCCCGGGGAACTGTGCGTCCTCGACGTGGCGGAGGGCGTGGTGGAATGCAGCGGCGGCATGGTCGCGCCCGCCGGGTCCATCGAGGGGGCCCGGTCGCTGGTCTCGCACATGGAGGGGAGCCGCTCGAGCACTATCGGGGCGTGCGTGGTCGCCGAGAAGACAACCGTTTGCACCAGCCACGAGTACGCCAGCACGACCGTCCGGCACACCGACGGCGTGGGCGTTCGCTGCTGGCTCGACGCGTGCGGAGAGGCCCAGTGCGACGAGACATCCCAGGAGTACGCGGACGCCCTGGATGGCCCCTTCGTGGACCTCGGCCTGCTCTGGGGCGGCCTGTGCGGACTCACCGATGCGGGCGCCGTCGACTGCTACCGCTGGACGGCCGGCTTGGGCATCGACGAGATGCCCACCTTCGACGTGCCGGCGGTCGAGTACTTCAGCTCCTCGGCCTACGAGGGCTGTGTCATCTACGACTCAGGGTTCGCCGAGTGCTGGGGCCTGGTGGGCGGCGGCGAGTACCCGGCGGCCCTCCAGCCCTACCAGTGGGTAGACACCGAGTTCCGGACGCTCTGCCTCGTCCGCAGTGACGGCGAGCTCGAGTGCCTGGTGTCCGACTCCTCAAGGGAGCCGCCGCGGCCGTTCGCGGCGCCGCCGGGCCAGTTCCGCGAGGTCGCGACCGGCGAGAACTGGGCCTGCGGGCGCCGACCCGACCGCGACGTCGTGTGCTTCTCCGGCCGCGACCTGGGCTCCGAGAGCGACTGGCCCGAGCTGCCGGCCGGGGCGTCGTGGTGGGTGCCGTAGCCCCTCGCACGCGCCAAGGCCCTGCCCCCGCGCGATGGCCCCCGCGCCTGCGAACTGGGGTTCGCGGGTGGGCCCATCGGCGACCGGTGCCCGCGCTAGCGCGCCACCCGGGACGTCGTCAGCGGCGCGGCCGGGCGCCCCACGCGGTCACGCTGGCGACGCAAGTCAGGTGAGACCGCGGGTCTCGTGGCACTTGCGTCAGTGAAACCACCGGTTCGACGACGCAAGTCAGGTGAGACCGCGGGTCTCGTGGCACTTACGTCGGTGAAACCACCGGTTCGACGGCGCAAGTCAGGTGAGACCGCGGGTCTCGTGGCACTTACGTCAGTTATGTCGCGACACCACAACAATTTTTCGCTGACGATCCGGGTCAGCCCCGGCCGGGCGGCGGCTGGACGTGACCACCGGGATTTTCCGGTGCCCGGCGCGTGGGGCGCGACCCCTGCGTCGCGCCGTCGCGACATCGACCGGGGAGGCGCCGGTCGCGGAGACGGCCCGCCGCGGTACCGGTTTCGAGTACACCATCGTGGCACGACCCCCGGCGCGATGAACCCCGCCCGCAAGCCCCGGGTGATGTCACCGCGCCCATCCCCCACACCCCGCCGCCCGCTTCCCGATAAGCTCCGGCGCGATGAAGATCCTCGACCAGCGCGTGTACGTGGGCCCCAACCTCTACGCCAACTTCAAGGTGATCCGCTTCACCCTGGACCTCGGCCCACTGGAAGAGGCGCCTAGCGCCACGATCCCCGGTTTTGTCGACGGGCTGCTGGGCGTCGTCCCCTCGCTGGACCAGCACGGCTGCTCCTACGGCGAGCCGGGCGGCTTCGTGCGCCGCCTGCGGGAAGACGGCGGCACCTGGATGGGCCACGTGATGGAACACGTCGCCATCGAGCTACAGAACCTCGCGGGAGCGCAGGTCACCTTCGGGAAAACCCGCGGCACCGGCACCCGGGGGCACTACCACATGGTGTACCAGTACGAGGATCCCTGGGTGGGCGAAGAAGCCGGGAAGTTGGCGATGCGGCTGTTGCACGCGCTCTTGCCCGAGGCGCTGCGCGGCGACGCCCCCCCGGACCCCGAGTTCAACTTCGAGGCCGGGCTGCACCGGCTGATCCGCGGCGCCGAGAAGCGCGCCTTCGGGCCATCCACCGCCTCGCTGGTGCGCGCCGCCGAGGCCCGCGACATCCCCTGGGTGCGGCTGTCGGCGGGCTCGCTGGTGCAATTCGGCCACGGCTTCCGCCAACGCCGCATCCAGGCCACGATCACCAGTGAAACGCGGCACATCGCGGTCGACATCGTGGGCGACAAGGAGCTCACCAACAAGATCCTCGGGGACCTGGGCCTACCCGTCCCCCGCCAGGAGAACGTCGACGACGCGGAAGAGGCCGTGGAGGCCGCCAACGAGCTCGGCTACCCCGTCGTCGTGAAGCCGCTCGACGCCAACCACGGCCGGGGCGTGAGCATCGGCGTGGCCACCCCCGAGCAGGTGCGCGTGGCCTACGCGGCGGCGGCCGAGCACAGCGACACCGTGCTGGTGGAAACCCTCATCTCCGGCCTCGACCACCGCATGCTGGTGGTCAACGGGGAGCTGGTGGCCGTGGCCAAGCGGGTGCCTGGTCACGTGGTGGGCAACGGCGAGCTCTCCATCGCGGCGCTGGTGGAGCGCGTCAACGCGGACCCGCGGCGCGGCATCGGGCACGAGAAGGTCCTCACCCGCATCGAGATCGACGAGCAGGCCCTGCGCCTCTTGGCCAAGGCGAACTACACGCTCGAAACCGTGCTCCCCCCCGGACAGGTGTTCTACCTCCGCAGCACCGGGAACCTCTCCACCGGCGGCACGGCGATCGACGTCACCGACGTGTGCCACCCCGACAACCGCGAGATGGCAGTGCGCGCGGCGGCCGCGGTGGGCCTCGACGTGTGCGGCGTCGACTTCCTCACGCCCGACATCACCCGCTCCTGGCGCGAGGTGGGGGGCGGCATCTGCGAGCTCAACGCCGCGCCCGGCTTCCGGATGCACGTCTCCCCCAGCGAGGGACGCAGCCGCGACGTGGCGGGGAAGGTGCTCGACATGCTCTTTTCGCCCGGCACCGCCAGTCGCATCCCCATCGGCGCCATCACCGGCACCAACGGCAAGACCACCACCACCCGCATGCTGGCCCACATCCACAAGCTCGACGGCAAGGTGGTGGGCATGACCACCACCGACGGCGTGTACATCGACGGCCGCCTCACCGTGACGGGCGACATGACCGGCCCCGTGGCCGCGCGGATGGTGCTCACCGACCCCCACGTCCAGGTGGCGGTTCTGGAAACGGCACGCGGCGGGCTGCTCCGGGCGGGCCTCGGCTACCGTCACCCCGACGTGGCCTGCTGTCTCAACGTCAGAGGCGACCACCTCGGCATCGGCGGCATCCACACGCTGGAACAACTCGCGGAGGTCAAGCGCATCCCGGTTGAAGTGGCTCGCGACACCGTCGTGCTCAACGCCGACGACCCGCTGTGCCTGCGGATGGTGGAGCGCGCCGTCGCCAAGCGCGTGTGCTACGTCACCATGCGGGCCGACAACCCCCTCGTGCGGGAGCACGTGCGGGCCGGGGGCCGGGCGCTGGCCCTGGAAGCGGGTTCAACGGGCAGATGATCACGCTGTACGACAACGGCGCGCACCTGCCGTTGTTGTGGACGCACCTCATCCCGTCCACCCTGGAGGGCAAAGCGCTGCACAACGTGCAGAACGCGATGTTTGCGGCCGGGATGGCCTGGTCCATGGGGGTGTCGCTCGACAGCATCCGCCACGGGCTGCGCACCTTCGACATGAGCTTCTACCAGGCGCCGGGCCGCATGAATGTCTTCGACGAACTTGGGTTCAAGGTGATCCTGGACTACGGCCACAACCCCGCCGCCGTCGACGCGATGTGCGTGCTGGTCGACGAGCTGGCACCCCCGGGCAAGCGGGTGTGCGTGCTCAGCGCCCCGGGCGACCGCCGCGACGAAGACATCGTCGCCATCGCCCGCCGCGCGGCCCGCAGCTTCGACCGCTTCATCTGTCGCCAGGACGACGACCCCCGAGGCCGCGCCCCCGGCGAGGTGTCGCGCCTCCTGGCCACCGCGCTGGTGGAGGCTGGGGCCGACGAGGACCGCGTGGAGATCGTGAACAGCGAGGAGTTGGCCACCGAGCGCGGCTTGTCGATGTGCGTGCCGGGTGACCTGCTGTTGTTGTTCGGCGACAACATCAAGCGCACGTGGAAGCAGATCATCTACTTCGGGGGACGGAAGCCGCAGGACGAGAGCGTGTCGGTGGCGGCCTACGCCGCCGAACCCGCGGTCGCAGCGGCGCCAGCCGCGCCAGCCCCGGAGTCCCCGGTGCCGGTGGGGCACCACCTCTCGCCCGCCCCCGGCTTCGCCCTGTTGCCGGGCGGGCGCGGCGTGCGGGTGGCGAGCGAGCCGGAGGTGGGGGACTAGGGCCCAGAGTGACGCCGAGGCCGCACCTCGCGGGCTCGCCACCGGCGCCGCGGCCATGGCGCGGACGGGCACCGCCCGGCCCCCGCCCACGGTCGAACGACGTATCTCACGGAAGAAATCCCTTGCGCGGTCCCAGGCCGCGGCATAGCCGCGCCGTGATCGCGAGCGTAGCAGGTTTTGTAGGGGTAACCCCGGCGGAGAAATACCGCAGGAACAACCCGAGAGTGTCCGGCGACGATCCGACTCCGCAGCCCAGTGGCTGCACCCCCTGGCCGGTGCCCCGGTCCGGCGTCCAGGGGTCTCTAGAAACGCCCACAAGGCAGCAACGGCCGGGTTCGAGACAGAGAGAAAGAAAATGGGAAATAGGATCTTCGTCGGCAACCTCAACTTCCGCACCAACGAAGACACGCTTCGCGGCGTGTTCTCCGCTCACGGTGAAGTCACCGACGTGCGCATCATGGTCGACCGCGACACCGGCAAGAGCCGCGGCTTCGGCTTCGTCACGATGGCGAACGCCGAGCAGGCCACCGCCGCGATCAACGGCACCAACGGCGCCGACGTCGACGGTCGTGCCATCCGCGTGAACGAGGCGCAGGAGCGCCAGGGCG
>CAYHRZ010000062.1:0-15664 GCA_964359125.1 uncultured Klebsiella sp.
TCGAGTTTGCCCTCCCGCGCCAGCTGCGTCATGTCGCGGGTGTAATTCTTGAGCGACTCGTACTGGTTTTCCGCTTCTTCGCCGGTCACCTTCTGTCCCTTGCGAATCACCTGGAGGGCGTTGAGCACCCGCTCGCGGCTCACGCCGTAGTCGACCAGGAGTTGCTTGGTCTTGTCGGCGACGTCGGCGATGCCCACGAGCAACAGGTCCGCCGCGACGTGGGTGTCGCCGAGTTGGCGGGCTTCCTTGTCGGCGACATCCAGCACCTGCTGGAGCTGTCGCGACATGTTGGCCTTTGTGCCGCCGTGGACCTTCGGCAGTTCGTCGACGAGTTGCGCGGCGGCGCGGGTGAGCCCCGGCGTGTCGACGCCGATCTGGGAGAGAAGCGATGTCGCGACCCCCTTTTCCTGCGTGAGGAGCACCATCAGCAGGTGCTGCGGCCGAATCTCGGGGTTGCCGTACTTCCCGGCGAGGTTCTGGGCGTCGGCGATGGCCTCGCGGGCCTTCACCGTGAAGCGGTCGAAGTTCATGGTTCTCCTGTGGCCCGCCCGACGGGGCGGGTGAATGCGCTGAGCCTACGCACAGCACGGCTCGCTGCCAAGCTGGGCGCATTTCCTCACGTCGCCGGGATAGATGCAAGTGGCGGGCGGTAGCGAGAATGTTGACCATGTGGTTGCTCCTGGGGTGCGCGGAAGAGCCCGAGCCGGTGATGGTGCCGGAGGCGCACACCTGGGTCGACGAGGCGGAGTTGGTGGTCCGCGGACTCGACGAGGTCGAGGCGCTGCACGTCGCGGGCCAGCGCGCGGCGGCGCGTACGCTGGCGTCGCGGGTGTACACCGAGCGCTACGAGCCCCGGTTGGAGCGGGCGCTGCGCAAGGCGGAGGGCGAGCGCGAGGCCACCGTGGTCGAGTACCAATTCGGCCAACTCGCCCTGGCCGTGGAGGGCACCGACAGCAAGCTGGTGGGCGAGCGGGTCGACGGACTTCAGCGACGGGTGCGTGCGCTCGCGCAGGCCGCGGCGGGCGCGTTCCCGCTGCCGGGGGGCGTGGTGATCCCGCCCACCGCCGGCCGGGAAGCGCGACCCGAGGTCCCCGACGTGCCGCCCAACTGGGAAGCCGGTGAAACGCCCACAGGTGGCGACGATCCGTCGTCAGCGGAAGGGGCTCCCGACAATCATTGACCAGCCCCTACAGCCTCGGCACTTGTTGCCGATGGCGAGGTGAGGACATCGTACGAGACGATTCGTTCTTCACCCGGAGGTGCTCGTGGTTCTGCTGCTCGCGGTTGCCGGTTGCGCGACGCCAGCGGCGGAGGTCCAGGTGGCCCGGTGGCCGCGCGCCGGCGACGCGCTGGTGGTCGAGGTGCGCGCGACCGTCGACGCCGACGCCGAGGCGCAGGGCGTGGTGGCGGCGGGTTGGGGCGTCGACCCGGTCGACGTGGGGTCCTCGCCGCGCGAGGGTTGCGCGTCGGCGCGGGAGCCCGTGGTGCAGGTGCCGGGCATCGCGAGCGTCGACGTCGACGTGCCCGTCGCCATGAGGCTCGGCGGGGCCGCCGGCCTCCGGGCCGAGGGCCCCATCCGGCCCGAGGACCCGGCTTGGGACGTGGGCGACGTCACGGTGATCCGCGCCGACGGGACCCGAGCCCGCGCGCGTTCGGCGGTGCGCTTCGGTGAACGGCCGGACGTGGTGTCGGTGAGCCACGACGACGACGGGGGCGCCACCATCCGCTGGGCCGAGCGGGTGGGGGAGCACGTGGAGGTGCTGTCCGTCAACGCGGACGGTGAGCGGATCCTGTGCGTCGGCACCGGGGGCGTCGTCGAGCTGGCCCGCTGGGCGATGCCGGCCGACGGCGCGACGGTGACGGTGCGCGCCGTCCGGGAAACACTCAGCGTCGTGCCCAACGAGGTGATGCTCCGGGCCAGGGCGGTCATCGAGACGGTCTTGGACCTGGGGGCGGAGCGACTCACCGACCGGCAGCAGGCGCCGGTGCTGGCTGCGCCGCCGGTGTGGGAGCCCCGCCGGGTGATCCGCTACCGAGGCGCCTGGGGCTAGCCACCAAGCGCGTCGCTAACACGACGAATCGGCACGACCCGGATGCGACCGTCGGCGGTGACCGACGCGGGCACCCACGCCGAGCGCAGGCCGTGTCGCTCGGCTTCGCGGAGGCGGACCTGGGGCATCCCCACGCCCCGCACCTCGCCGACCAGCCCGATCTCGCCGAAGGCGACGAGGTCGTTGTCGAGTGGCTGTCCCCGGGCGCTCGAGGCGATGGCCATGGCCACGGCCAGGTCGGCGGCGGGTTCGTCGACGCGGAGACCGCCGGCGACGCTCACGAAGACGTCGCGGTCGGAGAGGTTCAGCCCCGCCCGGCCCAGCACCGCGAGGATCATCGAGAGTCGCCCCCGGTCGAAGCCGATGACCGTGCGGGCGGGATTGCCGGCCGTGGGGTGCCCGACGAGGGCCTGCACCTCGACCAGCACGGGGCGAGCGCCCACCATCGCGCAGGTGACAACGGTGCCGGGGGCGCCGGGGAGGCGCTCCTGCAGCAGCCGGGCGCTGGCGTCGGGTACTTCCACGAGGCCTTCCTCCCGCATCTCGAACAGGCCGATCTCGCCGGTGCTGCCGAAGCGGTTCTTGGTGGCCCGGACGACCCGCAGCGCCGAGGCGCCGTCGCCCTCGACGTAGAGCACCGTGTCGACCATGTGTTCGAGGGTGCGCGGCCCCGCGAGGTTCCCGTCCTTGGTGACGTGCCCGACGAGGAAGGTCGCGACGTCTTTCTGCTTGGAGATCACCATGGCCTTGCTCGCCACTTCCCGCACCTGGCCGAGGCTGCCGGGCACGCCGCCGAGGTCGGGGGCGTGGATGGTCTGGACGGAGTCGATCACCAGGACCCGGGGTTTCACGTCGTCGACCGCGGCGTTCAGCGCGTCGAGGGTGGTGTCGGCAAGCAGGAAGAGGGCATCGGAGAGCACACCGAGTCGCTCGGCGCGGAGCCGTACCTGGCGCGCCGACTCCTCGGCGGAGACGTAAAGCACCCGGATGCCGCGTCGCGCGAACGCGTGCAGGGTGGCGAGCAACAGCGTGCTCTTCCCCACGCCGGGGTCCCCCCCGACGAGCGTGAGAGAGCCGGTGACGAGGCCGCCGCCGAGCACCCGGTCCAACTCGCCGATGCCGATGCGGAGGCGCACCTCCGACGCGTCGCCCTGCGCCACCTCGGTGATCGGTCGCGCTGCGGAGGCGCTGGGGCGACGGGCGGGTGGCGCTTCGGTGCGCTCCTCGACGAGGCTGTTCCACGCCGAGCAGGCGGGGCACTTGCCCAGCCAAGTTTGGGTGGAGTGCCCGCACTGCTGGCAGACGAACGCGGTTTTTGCCTTGGCCAAGCTGCACCCGGTGGAGCGGGGGCGTTGTAGTCGCCGGGAGCGCGCGAGGGAAGGGCCGCGGCGTCCTGGCGACCAACGGTTGGCTGTCGGGTGAGCCCGCAGCCGCCTTCCGCGGCGTGCCGACGCGTTACCCCGGCGCCCGGATGCCCACCGAGAGCGCCGCGCTTCGTCTCTGCCGGTGGACGCGCGCCGACTACGAGTCCACGGACCTCCCGGCGATGCCCGGTGTGGTGGTGGTCGAGGAGCCGGCCGAGGCCGAGGTGGTGGTGGTGCCCAGCACCCGGCGGGTCGTGCCCGCCGACGTGCCGCAGGCGCGGCTGGTGATCACCACCACCAGCGGCTTCGACAACCTCGACGTGCCGGCGCTGCGTTCCCGGGGCATCCGCTGTGCTCGGCTGCCGCTGGCGCGGCGCGACGCGGTGGTTCACACCACGGTGGCGATGGCGTTGTCGCTGGCTCGCCGGCTGGGGGATTTCCGGCGCGTGGCGCACGCGGGGACTTGGGACCGCAAGCACCTGGATCGTTACGATGCCCGCCTGGTGGGGCGCGTGGGCGTCGTGGGCCTCGGGGTGATCGGCACCGAGGTGGCCGCCGTTTTCCGTGCCCTGGGCAGCGAGGTGATCGAGGTGCGCCGCGGCGACTCGGTGCCGCTCGACGTCGACGTCCTCACGCTCCACTGCTCGCTGAACCGCGAGAACGCTGGACTGGTGGGCGTGGAGGCCCTGGCTTCCCTGCGCCCGGGGGCCATCGTCGTCAACACCGCGCGCGGTCGCCTGCTCGACGCGGACGCCGCGATGGCGTCGTTGCGGGCGGGCCACCTCGGCGGTCTCGGCGTCGACGTCTTCCCCGAGGAGCCCACCGACTTGTCGAGGTTCACCCACGATCGCTGCATCGTCACCCCGCACGCCGCCGGGTGGCATCCAGGGCTCGGTCAGGCGATTGCCGACGGGGTCGAACTCGCGGTGGGTGCGCTGATCCGCGGGGAACCGGTGCCCTGGGCGATATGAGGTCCGGATGATCCTCGTCGCCACCGCCCAGGCCGCTTTCCTCGGCGGCGTGGCCTTCGTGCCCCCCGGGGCCGGCGTTTTCGCCTGGGAAGAGGTCGACGGCTGGTCCGACACGCTGGCCGGCGAGTGGGACGGCTGGCTGCGGCCGCCGCTCACCGCGCACGCGGGCTGGGCAGGGTCTCGACACGCGGGCCTGGGCAACGTGGCCGTGGTGGAGTGGTCGCAGGCCACGTGGGCCGAGGAGGAGCACCACTTCTCGGTGGGGGGCGTCCGGGTGGGCGCCGAGTGGCGGGGCTACGTGTGGCCCCGGGAGCCGGGCAAGGTCAACGCCTGGCCCACGGCGGGCGTCTACGGCATCGTGCCCAACACGTTCGAGACCGACTCGGGATGGAACGAGGAGGAGCAGGCCCAGGCCGACGAAGACAGCCGCGACCGGCGCGCCCGGGTGGGCGGCCTCGGCGCGCAGGCGGGCCTCGGCGCGGAGTACCCCTTCGCGGACCGCGACGGGCGCGTGGGGGTGGTGCTCGGCGCTCGCTGGATGGTGCGCGGCTTTGGTGGTTTCGACAGTCGCGAGGAGGCCACGGAGCTCTCCACGCTCTGGACCACCGAGGCGGCGATCCTCCTGGAGTTCAGCCGCTGAACAGCGCGCTCACCTTGGCGGCGCAGATGAAGTCGTTGTCGGTGAGGCCGCCCACGGCGTGCGTGTTGAAGGTCACGACGCACTTGCCCCAGTGCACGCTCATGTCGGGGTGGTGGTCCTCGGTGTGTGCCACCCAGGCCACCGCGTTGACGAAGGCCATGGTTTGCCAGTAGTTGCCGAAGCTGAACGTGCGGGAAATCGCCTGGCCGTCGGCCGAGAGTGCCCACTCCGGCACCTGTTGCAGCAGCACCCGCACGCTCTCGACGTCGAGTTTGGCCACGCCGCCCTCGCAGGGAACACACTTCTTGCTGAGGAGATCCGACATGGCAGCAAGCTAGTCTGCTCCCGGCGCTCGCCGGTGTCGGCTGCACTACGACCGGAGCAGGAGCACCCGGTCGACGAACTCCGCGAAGCCTTCGCCGCCCTCGCCCTGGGTGCGGAACGCCGGGTGAACGGGGATGCGCGGCAGGAACCGGTCCACGTTGGCCACGCCGACCGAGAGAGGGAAGTGCCCGAACATCGGGGCGTCGTTGGCGCTGTCGCCGACGTAGGCCCAGCGGGCTGGGTCGGGATCCATGCCGAGGTCGAGGCAGAGGCGGTGGAAGCCTTCGAGTTTGTCGAACTCGCCGAACCAGCCGTTGACGTGGATGCTCGACACCTTGCAGGTGGCGCCGTGCTCCTCGAAGGTCGCGACGATCCGGTCCACGGCCTCGTCGTCCAGCGCGGGCACGTCCTCGCAGAAGTCGACCGCCAGGTCCAACTCCCGGTAGGGCTGGTCGCTCGCGATGCCCGCGCCGGGGACGGCCCGGAGCACCGCCTCGCGGATGGCGGCGAGGCGTCGGCGGTTGGCGTCCCGGGTGGCCTCGTCCTGCACGAAACGCCGCTGGAGTTTCCCCCCCCGCATGTAGAACCACAGTCCTCCGTTCTCGCCGACGACGCCGTCGCAGGGCCACTGCCGGGCGATGTGGTCGCACCACCCCGCTGGGCGCCCGGTCACCGGGACCAGCACCAACCCCGCCGCCCGGGCCCGCGCCATCGCCGCGAACCCGGCCGGGACGATGCGGCCGTGGAGGGTCACCGTGTCGTCGATGTCGGTGAGGATGCCCTGGATCGGGGCCACGTCAGCGCGGCCCAGCGTCGATAGGGGTTTGAGTCGCATCCGCCCCGGTATCCGAGGCAGCAAGCGGCGGCGCGCCGCCCGCGGTGGACGCCGGCGCGCGAACATATTACATCCCGAATATGAAATCTGAGGCTGCCGATCGGCTCACGCCCGCCCAACTCGAGGGCGCGGCGGTGGTTTTCGCCGCCCTGGGGCACCCCGTGCGGCTGCGCATCGTGGCGGGGTTGCTGTCCGGGGAGTGTTGCGTCGGGCCGATGGCGGAGTGCCTCGGGCTTTCGCAGCCCTTTGTGAGCCGCCACTTGGCGGTCCTCCGCGAGGCGGGCGTCATCACGTCGCGGGTGGAGGGGCGGCAGCGCGTGTACCGGGTGTCGCACCCGGCGGCCGCCTCCTTCGTCACCGCGGTACAGTCAACGAGTTGGGGTGAACCATGAAAACATTGCTCTGGATAGGGATTCTGGTCGTCGTCGCGCTGTTCTTGTACACCCGACTCGCGGGCAAGGTGCCGTCCGCGGAGGCGAGGCAGTTGGTGGCGGCGGGCGCCGCGCTGGTCGACGTTCGCAGCCCGGGGGAGTTCGGGGCGGGGCACATCGAGGGCGCCATCAACATCCCGGTGGACCAGATCGCCGCTCGGCACGCCGAGATCGGCGCGAAGGACAGGCCGGTGGTGGTGTACTGCGCCAGCGGGATGCGCTCGGCGTCGGCGGCGTCGACGCTCAAGTCCCTCGGCTTCACCACCGTCGCCGACGTCGGCGGGATGGCGAACTACTGAGCGGGAACGGGACTCGGCCCGCGGCTCAGTCGCAGGCCGCCCCGATCGGGTACTCGACGTCGACCACGGTGCCGTTCACCGGCGCGTCGTCGAGCACGACCTCGTTCTCCACGGCGTCGTAACTCCACGCCGCCGTTTCCACGCCGTCGAGCCATACCCGGATCTCGGTCGGCTCGGAGGGCGGCTGGGAAAGTGGATAGGTGCGGGAGAATAGCGTACTTTTCATGCCGATCTGGTCCAGCGTCGGCGACAGGTCACAGGTACAGATCGAGCCGAAGATGCCGTCGAAGGCGGTGGTGACGTCGATGTACTTGTCGCCCGGCGTGGCGGTCTGCTCCGTGTCGTCGCAGACACTGCTACAACCCGTGGCGTAGTCGCCGACGATCGACGCGACCAGCAGGTGATCAGGGTCGGCCTTCAAGGCTGAGAAGAAGTCGATGTAGTGCTGGGCGTCGGCCGGCGACTGCTCCGGCTCGTCCGAGAGAAAGACCACGGCCAGCCGGGCGCCGGGGCGGATGAACCCGGCGTTCTCCGCAGATAGCAGCGGCTCGCTGAGGGCGAGTTCGGCTGCCGCCAGCCCAGACTCGTCGCCCATGTCGTCCGTGCCGACGTTGATCGCCTCGGCCAACTCCGCTTCCGCGTTGGGCGTCGTGTTGTCGATGTAAGCCGGCGAGCCGACCAGGCGCCCAGACAAGCTTGGGTCCACGATGTCGGTCGCGACAACGCCCATGTGGTAATCCAGCTTCAGCGTCTCGAACCATGTGAAGAACGCGCTGATCTCCGCGATCACCCGCGCCTGTTCCTGTCCCATGGAGGAGCTGTTGTCGATCACCCACAACACGTCGACCGGGTCGGCCTGCTGGGTGAAGGTGTCGGACGCCGGTCCGGGAACGATGCCGGTTCCCACGCTCGGCACCTCCGACACCCCCTCGTCGGGGTCGTTCGATTGCACGACCACCTGGGCGCGCCCCGAGCCGGGGCTCTCCGGGGCGAAGGTCACCCGCATCTCGGCGCCCTCCCCCGGTTCCAGCGTGGTCGTCACCACTTCCGCGCCGAATCCGGGGTCCCCTTCCAGCGACGTGCGCTCCACCAGGAGCGTCGCCTCGCCCACGTTGCGGATCGTCACCAGCTGCTCGGCGGTACAGCCCACCTCCACGGTGGTGAAGTTCAGCGACGACGGCGTGACCTCGATGTCGGGCGCAGGGGCGTCCAGGTGCTTCGCGTCCGGCGACAACTCGTAGTCGGAGCAGGCGGCGAGCAGGACCAGGAAGGGGATGCGCACGCCGAGTGCAATTGCAAGGCCCGTGCCGCCGGGAAGGCGGCGTTGGCTCGTGGCGGTGGGGCGAGCTTGCCCCGCGCCGCTGCGACTACGACGGGTCGGCGCCGGGCCGCGACGCCCCCGGCCTCGTCGACCGTGCGCCTACTTGACCGACCAAGTTTCTTTGCCGAGCAACAACTTCTGCAAGTCGGGCGGCTGCTGCGCCTTGGCCATCGCCACCTGCTCGTTGGCCAGCACCTCGTAGGTGGGGCGCGGGTTGCGGTACAGCACGCCCATTGGGACGGGGAACTCGGGGTAGTCCATGCGCATCACCACGGCGGCGAGGAAGGGGTCCCGCTCGTCGTGGACGAGGCAGTCGTCGGCCGTGAGCCCGTTGCCCAGCTCGACCACCTCTGGCCGCAGGCCGTTGAGCTTGATGCCCCGCGTCCCCCCGGCGAAGGTCATGGGCTTGCCGTGCTCCACCATCATCACCCGGTGGTCGCGCACCGACTTCTCGGTGAGCTGCTCCCAGGCGTGGTCGTTGAAGATGTTGCAGTTCTGGTAGATCTCCACGAAGGCGGTTCCCTTGTGCTCGCCGGCCGCGCGCAGCACGTCGCGCTGGTCCTTGGTGAAGATGTCGACGGTGCGGGCCACGAAGCTCGCGTCGGCCCCGAGCGCCAGCGCGCCGGGCATGAAGGGGTGGTCGATGCTGCCCATCGGAGTCGACTTCGTCTTTTTTCCCACTTCCGACGTCGGCGAGTACTGTCCCTTGGTGAGCCCGTAGATCTTGTTGTTGAACAGCAAGATGTTGACATCGACGTTGCGACGAAGGCAGTGGATGAAGTGGTTGCCGCCGATCGACAGCGCGTCGCCATCGCCGGTAGCGATCCAGACGCTCAACTCCGGCCGGGCGATTTTCAATCCGGTCGCGACCGCAAACGCTCGACCGTGGATGGTGTGGAAGCCGTAGCTGTTGATGTAGTACGGAAAACGCGAAGAGCAGCCGATGCCAGAAACGATGGCGAGGTTCTCGCGGGGGATCTGCATCTCCGCGAAAACCGTCTGCGCCTGGCTGAGGATGGCGTAGTCGCCACAACCAGGGCACCACCGGATGATCTGGTCGGACATGTAGTCCTTCTTCGTGAAGGACCGCGCGGGCTCAGAGGTCATGGGGTGCTCCTACTTGGCTTCGGAAACGTTGTGGTGGCGGATGGCGGCGAGCACTTCGCTCACCTTGAAGGCCTGCCCCTGGATCTTGGGCACCGAGATGCAATCGACCAGGGAGAGGTCGCGCAGCACTTTCACCAGTTGCCCGTTGTTCATCTCCGGCACGATCACCCGGCCGTAGCGGCCGAGCAGGTCGGCGGTGTTGGCCGGGAGCGGGTGGATGTACTTGGTGTGGGCGTGGGCCACGCGGATGCCCTCGCGCCGGGCCTGGTCGACCGCCACCCGGATCGCGCCGAACGTGGATCCCCAGCCGAGGACCAGCAACCCATCGGGATCCCCGTGGACCTCGAGGTCGGGCACCTTGATGCCCGCGATCTTGGCCGCGCGCACCTTGACCATGTGCTCGTGGTTCATCGGCTCGTAGTTCACGTTGCCCGTCCCGTCCTGTTTCTCGATGCCCCCGATCCGGTGCTCGAGTCCCGGCGTGCCGGGCCGGACCCACGGGCGGGCCAGGGTGGCGGGATCGCGTTCGTAGGGCAGGAACCCCTCGGGGTCGGTGCGGAAGGTGACCGGCATCGCGGGGATCTTGTTGACATCGGGGACGAGCCAGGGCTCGGATCCGTTCGCCAGGTAGCCGTCGGTGAGCAGGATCACCGGGGTCATGTAGGTGGTGGCGATGCGTACCGCCTCGATGGCCATCTCGAAGCAGTCCGCTGGCGTGGAGGCGGCGATCACCGCCAGCGGCGACTCGCCGTTTCGCCCCCACACCGCCTGGAGCAGGTCCGACTGCTCGGTCTTGGTGGGCAAGCCGGTGGAGGGGCCCCCGCGCTGGATGTCGACGATCACCAGCGGTAGTTCCGTCATGATGGCCAGGCCCATCGCCTCGGTCTTCAGCGCCATGCCCGGACCCGACGTGGTGGTGACGCCCAGCGACCCGCCGAAGGAGGCACCAATGGCCGAGGTGATCGCCGCGATCTCGTCCTCGGCCTGGAAGGTGTGGACGTCGTAGGCCTTCATGCCCGACAAGTAGTGGAGGATGTCGCTGGCCGGCGTGATCGGGTAGCTGCCGAGGAACAGTTGTAGCCCCGCTTTCTGCGTGCCGGTGACCAGGCCCAGCGCCGTGGCCTGGTTGCCCATGATGTTGCGGTACACGCCCGGCGCCTGCTTCATCGGCGCCACTTCGTAGCGGCTGGTGAACAACTCCACGTTCTCGGCGTAGGCGTGGCCCGCGCGCATCGCGCGCAGGTTGGCCTCCCGGTAGGGTTCCTTGAACTTGGCTTCGATCCAGCGAATCGTCGGCTCGAGGGGACGGCTGTAGAGCCAGTAGGCGATGCCCAGCGCGAAGAAGTTCTTGGTGCGGTCGGTTTCTTTGGTGCCGAGCCCCAGCCCCTCCACTGCCTCCTTGCTCAGGCGCGCGAGGTCGACCTGGACGACCTGGTAGGCGTCGAGCGAGCCGTCTTCCAGGGGGTTGCTGGTGATGCCCGCCTTGTCGAACTCCCGCTGGATGAACTTCTCCTGGTTCACCACGAGGAGGCCCCCCGGCTTGAGGTCGGCGATGTTGGCTTTCAACGCTGCGGGGTTCATCGCGATCAGCGCCTCGGGCGCGTCGCCCGGGGTGAAGATGTCGTGGCTGGCGAAGTGCAACTGGAAGCCCGACACGCCCGCCAGCGTACCGGCCGGCGCCCGGATCTCCGCCGGGAAGTCGGGGAAGGTGGCGAGGTCGTTGCCGTGCAGGGCCGTGGTATTGGTGAACTGGCTGCCGATCACCTGCATGCCGTCGCCGGAGTCGCCTGCGAAGCGGATGACGACGTGATCGACGGGCTGGACGGATTTCATCGGGACTCCTGGGCGCCTTGGCGCCACCCACTGGGGCCGCCCCGTTTATCACCGTTCCCGCGCGGCCGAAAGTGGGGAGCATGGCCCAGTCACGAGATACTCGACGACGGTGCAGAATCAGGCGCTTCGCATCGTGCTCATCGACCCTTCCGGCAGTCCCCGGGCTGGCGCCATCGCGGCCGCCACCGGGGCGGAGTTGTGCGAGAAGCCACCCCGCCACCGTCCTAGCGTGCTCCACGTCTTCGGGGCCGTCGGTGAACTCCCCGGTCGAGTCGGCTCCTGGTGGTGGCGCGGCGTGCCGCTGGTTTGGACGCCGACCAGCGCGCCCGCCGCACTACCCTGGTGGAACCGCCGGGTGGCGCGGCTGCTCCTGGGCAGCCAGGCCGAGGCCCTGGCCTGGACGGCGCACCTCCCGCTGTCGCGCACCTGCGCCTGCGAGGATCCCGCTTCCGCCGAGGCCGTGTACCGGGAAGTGGCCTCGATGGGCGGCCGATTCAGAACAACATTTGTTCTACCCTGAGCTCTCGCGGGGCCACCAGGACGAATCCGTACTCCACCGATTGGCTGCCGCCGGGCGCGAGGTGCAGCGTCCAGCACGACACCCCCGGGGGCGAGTCGTTGGACGGCGTCGGCGGCGTGCCGTCGAGCAGGGTGACCGTGATGCGATCCACTTGCGACACCGGCACCTGGTCCGAAAGAGTCACCACCTGCGCGGTCTTGGCGAAGTTCGACACGGTCGTGCGGTACCGCACCGTGTAGCGAGTCCGGCCACCCACGAGGTGTTCCACCTTCCTCGCGGCCAGTTGACGGTCCACCTTGATGCGGTCGTCCACCCCGAAGCCCAGGTCCACCGTCTCGCCGGGGGCCACGGCGCCGATGTTGGCACTGCCCACGTAGTCGCCCCCCACGAAGCTCGCGACCGTCCCCGGGAGGAGCGGCGCCTCGCCGGACCACGTGACCCGCGCCGTGCGAAAGACCTCGGGGACCACCCGCGGCACCGTCGCCAACGCAATCTGTGTGGGCAGGCTGGCGGAGGCCAGCGGGATGCGGGTCTCGGAGCCGTCGCCCGCGATGCTCCGCCTGCCCTGGGCGTCGAAGACCATCGCGCCGGCGCCGGTTCGTACGCCTCCCGGGGCGGTCAACGCGTACGCGTCGATGCCCGACTCGTGGATGATCCAGGACGCCAACACAGTGGCTGCTCACCCGCGGCACCGGGAGCACGGCTTCCAAGACCAAAATCCCGCGTCGGCGTTGGCGACACAGGCTCCTGGCGCGGGTATACTACAGTTGGCAACGCATGCTGCTCCGCCGACGGTCGGCACGGCTGTCGACAACTGCAGGGGAACATCCTTCCAGTCCTCGCCGGTGGACTGGCGCACCAGGGCGTGGGTTTCCAGCACGGCGTGGCCCGTCTCCGGGTCCAGCCGAGCCGCGTAGGACGGGCTCCAGGCGGCGCCGAGGACCGTGTAGCGCAGGGTGATCGTCGCGTTGGTGGCTCGGGCGCTCTCCACGTCCACGCGCACCACCGCGCCCGTGGCCCGGGGATCGCGCAGCTTCACCAATAGCGGCTCCAGCTCCTCGCCCAGTTTCTTCGCCCGGTCTTCGTCGGCGCGGAGCTTGGTGGCCAGGTCGCGCTCCGCCTCGCCCACCCAGCCGAGCGTGCCCTTCACGGTGTCGAGGGAGGGGAGGGGACGGGTGTCGCCGTTTGCGGGCAGCACCGCCCCCCGCAGGTAGGCGCGCTGCATCAGCAGGGACTCCATGTGGTCGCGCACGCGCCCCAGCTCGGCGCCCAGCCGCTCGGCCTCGGTGCGGATCTCGCCGATGCGCGCGGTTTCCTCCACGTCGCCCACGCCGCTCGAGAGCTCGACGCCGGCTACCCGCGCGGTGCCGTCGACCTCCGCGTGCAGCGAACTGGCGTCGATGCCCAGGGGCAAGCCCTCGAAACGCACGCGGCTGCTGCCCGCGGCCACCTCCACCGAGCGCTGCCGTGCGACGATGGCCCGGTCGCGCAGCACCACCACCCGGTCGAGCGAGGAGTTCGGCTCCAGGGGCAGCGCGGGCACGGGCAGGTAGGCCTGACCGGGAGGCACGGCACGGGGGGCGGCGGCGGCGGGGGCGGCGAGCTCGGCCTGGACGGCGTCGAGGTCGAACGAGAGGCCCATGCGGTGCTTGGCCTCCTCGGCGAAGTTGTCGGCGGCGAGGGCAAAGGGAAGGATCGCGAGCAGGGGCACGGGGACTCCGGGTTGAGGGCGAAACGCCAGACCCCGGCAGCGGCTTTCGGTTCGTCGCGGATCGTCACGGTTGCCCCCTCACCCCGGCGGGCAAGTGGGCGGCAGGGTGCGGATCGACCCTTGCCCCGGCGCCCCAGGGGCGATAGCTCGCGCGGCCCTCCCCACCAGGGTTTCGATGACGATCCAGCCCGACTTGGTTCTCGTCCTGATGACGGCGGTGCCATTCCTCGTGGCGCTTGCCGGGCTGAACTCCATCTTGTTCAAGCCCATGCTCGCGTACCTAGCCGCTCGGCGCGAGGCGACGGTGGGCGCGCGCGAGGAGGCCCTGGCCCTCCAGGAGAAGGTCGAGTTGAAGCTTACCCAGTGGGAAGCTGCCTTGCAGCGTAGCCACGCCGAGGTCGCCGAGTTCCGGGCGCAGAAGCGCGCGGAAGCCCAGGCCGCCTACGCCGCACGGGTCGGCAGGGCCCGGGCCGAGGCCGAGGCGCGCATCGGCGACGCCGTGAGCGTGATCCAGGGCGAGGCCGCGCTGGCCCGCGAAGACGTGGGTCGGATGTCGCGACAGCTCGCGGCCGAAATGGCCACCCGTTGCCTCGGGCGCGAGCTGGCGGGTGCCCGGGTGGAGGCCTGATGCTGCCCCTACTCAACGCGCCCGCCTGGGCGAGCGGCCCCGCCGCCGGCAACGCCCACGAGGGCGCCCCCGCAGGCGGCGGCGCCGATCACCACGGCCCCGACTTCGGCACCATCGGCATCCAGGCCGTGAACCTGCTGCTGTTCCTGGTCCTGCTGTTCGTCTTCGCCCGCCGCCCGATCCTCGACGCCCTGGGCAACCGCGCCAACCAGGTCCGCCGAGACCTCGACGAGTCGGCCCGCCTGAAAGACGAGGCCGAGGCTCGCTACCGCGACATCGAGCAGAAGCTCGCGGGGCTGGATCACCGGATCGAGGAGATGAAGGCCCAGGCCGCCTCCGAGGCCAAGTCCGAAGCCGCCCGCATCGCCGAGCGCGCCGAGGCCGACGCGATCCGCATCCGCGACACCGCGGAGCGCACCATCCGCGAGGAGTCGCAGCGCGCCCGTTCGGAGATCCGCCGCGAGGTGGTGGTGCAGGCCACCGCCGCTGCGCGCGAGATCGTGCGGCAGAACGTGGGTAGCGCCGACCAGGCGAAGCTCGAGGCGGAGTTCATGGCCAGCGTGTCCACCAAGGCCAACGGCACCGGGAGCGGAGCATGACCGAAGGATCCATCGGCCGGCGCTACGCCAAGGCGCTGTTCGGGCTCGCGGTCGACGACGGCACCGTCGATGCCGTCGGCGCCGAGCTGGAAGCTTTGCTCGCCGCCGCCACCGCCAACGACGGCCAGGTGATGGCGGTGATGGTCAACCCCGGCTTCACCTCACCCGAGCGGCGTGCCGTGCTCGACGCGGTGATCCCGCGCCTGAGCCTGTCGCCGGTCGTCACCAACTTCGTCCACCTCGTACTCGACAAGGACCGCTTCGCGGCCCTCCCCAACATTGCGCGCGAGTACCGCGCCCTGGCCGACGAGGCCGCCAACCGGGTTCGCGCCACCGTCATCACCGCCGCGCCTGCCACTCCGGCGCTGCAAGCTTCCGTTTCGCGCGCCCTCGGCGCCGCCACCGGCAAGAACGTGATCGTCGAGATGCAGGTTGATCCCAACCTCCTCGGCGGCATGGTCGCCCGCGTGGGCAGCAAACTTTACGACGCCTCCCTCCGTACGCGCCTGGAAGAAATCCAGGTGACCCTAGCCACCACCGCCCTTGGATAGCCAAATGGACATCCGCGCCGAAGAGATCAGCCAGATCCTCAAGCAGCAGATCAAGAATTACGAGGGCCGCGTGGCCGTCTCCGAGACGGGCACCGTGCTCAAGGTGGGCGACGGAATCGCCCGCATCTACGGTCTCGAGAACGCCCTTGCCGGCGAGATGCTCGACTTCGGCAACGGCCTGCAGGGCATGGTGCTGAACCTCGAAGAAGACAACGTCGGCGCGGCGGTGTTCGGCGAGGATCGCACCATCAAGGAGGGCGATATCGTCAAACGGACCGGCCAGATCGTGTCCGTGGCGGTGGGCCCGGCCACGCTCGGGCGCGTGCTCGACGGCCTCGGCAACCCCATCGACGGCGGCCCCGAAATCCCCCGCGACCACGTCCGGCCCATCGAAATCAAGGCCCCGGGCATCATCGGCCGCAAGTCGGTCCACGAGCCCATGGAAACGGGCATCAAGGCCATCGACGGCATGATCCCGG